>NZ_DFQB01000008.1:0-3872 GCF_002377545.1 Thalassolituus sp. UBA3500
GCTTAAGTGAACAGCATTACGGTCATTGACCGGGCTTTTTCGTAAGGCCTGCTATTATTAGAAGCGGTACTTGTTTGGGCTAAGGTCATGAAATTACGACTAATTTCTATCTTTATTACTTTCTTCTCTGTGAATGTTATCGCAGCAGAAGTGGCACCAGCGCCGACTTACGGTGCGGTGAAATTACGGACAACCATCTGGCCGCCATACCAGATGATGCTCCAGGGGGAGTTGTCGGGCGAGTCGACAGAGACCTTGCGATGTATCTTTCGCGATATCAATGAGTCTTTTTCAGTGCAGGTAATGCCCTGGCAGCGTGCGATTCAGGATATGAAGCATTCTGTTGCCGATGGTATTTTTACCAGCGGGCCTTCACCTGAACTGGATGCCGTTGCAACCATGTCGGCACCTTTTGCTCTGGAAAAGTGGTACTGGTACCACAGCAAGGGACTTGATCTGAGCAACCTGAATAATTTGAGGATTGGTGCCGTCAGATCGAGTAATCAGGCTACCTGGTTGGATACTGAAGGTATTCCCGTGACGGAGCTGGTGAATGAGGGTATGCAGTTAGTGCGTCTTGTTCAGGCCGGACGGATAGACACGTTTATCGCAGATTCCCGTTATTTTGAAGAGTTAGTCGAAGAGGTGTCAGCGAGCTCTGATTTTGAAAGCGACCTGCAGAGGACATTTGTTCGTTACATGCCTTTGGGAGTTTACTTCGCGGATCAGTTCCTGCAGCAGCACCCCGAGTTTCTCGGACGATTTAATCAACAGATCTCGGATTGCGCAGGAGAGACTGTTGCGCTGAACGCTACCGAGAGAGAGAATCTGCTCACGGTTCTGTCGAAAAGAATCAGGCCGATTATCGATAACTCTCAGCTCATTTTGGCATTGGATAATTCCAGCTCGATGCAAAAGACGCTAGCGGCCGATGTCATTGAGGCGCTTGATATTCAGTGGCAGCACGAGGCTGGTGTGGCCGAACAGCCATTGATCAGTGAGATTATCAGTAGGCCGACCTCCGCCTACCTGAGATCTGTAAAAGAACTGAGCAACGGGTTGATAACCGAGGCCATTCTGGTTGGCGGTGCAGGGCTCAATGTCGCTCAGAGTGACGTTACAACTGACTACTATCAAGCAGATGAGAGTGCCTGGAGCGCACTGCAGGACAAGCCGTCATCTGACTACTATATTGGTGGCATCCGCTACGATGAATCCTCCCGAAAGTTTCAGGTGAAGGTCAGTTGGACGATAACTGGCACTGAAGGCGAAAGAAGAGGGATTCTGATACTTGGTATGGACGTTGAAGAAGCACTTCGGCACAGCCACTGACAGAACTGACAATCCACTAAACTCACCATACCTGAGCCGCTCCATGCGGCTTTTGTCGTTTATACGTAAATGTCACGATGTGAGCTCTTGTTACATCTTGTTAATCAGACACATGTTCATTACTATCGCGATATGACACTAATTGGCCAACTCGTGGCCCTTTCGGAGTGTTTTTGTGGCGCATAGGCCGGATATCCCTCTTAAGGCGTATTGCCGGGTGGGTATCACAGCCTATAGAATCCCGCAAAACTATCTGAATGGATTGTGAGCCGGTTCTCATTCTGACGAACTGGTTCGGTATGGAGCGATCGAATGAAATTTTCTAAGGGCCTGGCTCTCGTAGTCTCATGGGCAGCTATATCTGTATCCAGCACCACTCTCGCAGCTCCAGGAGGTGTAAGTGGTTCTGCACTCTGGCTGAAGTCTGACGACGCGGGCAACATCAACGATGCCTGGGCTGATCGCTCCGATAATGGGCGCGACATCGACGCTGTAGGCTCCTGGTCTTTGTCTGGGGCGAATGCTTCCCATAATTTCCATCCCTATACCACTGGTTACACTACCAGTCGCCACTTCAGAAATAACAGCACCGATATTGTTCAGGGCGGTGAACGAGCAACGCCTCTCTCAATATTTACGGTCACACGTACCAGTTCTTACGCCAGTGGGAACTCAGGCCGCATCACCGGCCTGGACAGTACAACCAACTATGCAGGTGAGCCCGGTTATTCTCTGCAGGGCACGGGTAATAGTGGTGCTGGTAAGTTCCTTTTACGTCCTGAACGCTCTTCAGGCAGTGACATCAATGTAGAGTTCCCGACACCTGTGCCTTTGTCGCAAAATGTCTTGGGTTCGGCAATTATCGGTGGTAGCCAAAACCGTACTTTCACTTTGGGGATGAACGGTGAGGATTACGTTTACAATTCTGACTTTGCATCCGTTACCCGCGGGGACAATCTCCTCGTCGGTTACGGCCGGAAGGACAGCGGTGATGCTTTCCAGGGTGACATTATGGAGGTCATCTGGTTCACGCGTGCGGTATCTTCTTCTGAGGCTCAGCGAATTAACTCATACCTGGCCGTAAAATACGGTATCGACCTGGTCGGTAACTACGTTAATAGCGCGGGTGCTACGATCTGGAATGACGCGTTGGACGCGAACTTCCAGGATGCAGTATTTGGCCTTGGCCGCGACGACGCAGCGATACTCAATCAGAAAGTATCCCGTTCTGTAAAAAGCACACGCCTGACTCTGGCGACGCAGAGTGATTTTTCATCTGCCAACTCTGCATCTGCACGTACAGCCGGAATCAGTGCTGATCGCAGCTACTTCCTTGTAGGTCGCAATGCAGGCGCCTATACCCTGCAGACTACCGAAATCAGCGCGCCTTATTCCTATCGTATCGGCCGTGAGTGGTTGGTTCAGAAAAGCAGCTTTAACCAGTCAGTCTCAATGCAGTTTGCGATTCCTTCGGGCTTGCCGGCCAGTGCGCGACTCTACCTTGTTCGTAAAAGTACTAACTCAGATTTTACTTCCGGCGCTATTGAAGTCGGTGAGATTAATAAGGCCACCGGAGTTATTAACGGTGTAACCCTGAATTCAGGCGACTACTTTACTGTTGCCGTAACGGTTGATTCTGATGGTGATGGTGTTCTTGATCCATATGACGCGTTTCCTAATGATCCGAATGAGTCAGTCGATACTGATGGCGATGGTATAGGTAACAATGCCGATACGGATGACGACAATGATGGTGTTTCAGACACGTTGGATGCGTTCCCTCTTGACCCTAATGAATCTGTGGATACTGATGGCGATGGTATAGGTAATAACGCCGACACTGACGACGACAACGATGGGCTGAGTGATGGTAACGAAGGGTTGTTAGGCACAGATCCACTGGATACCGATTCGGACAACGATGGCATCGACGACCAGACTGAAGTGGGCAGTGTTGCGTCGCCAACGGACACCGATGGTGATGGCATCATAGATGCACTCGAATCGAATATTACTGATACGGACAGCGACGGCGTTGTCGACCAGCTGGATTCCGCGAACAATGATCCGACCAACGACTCGGACAATGACGGAGTCAGTAACACCCAGGAAACTCAACTGGGTACTGACCCGCTTGATGCCAACAGCACTCCGACCGATACCGATGGTGATGGAATTGCAGACGCTTTCGACACTGATGATGATAACGACGGTGTATCGGATGCTGACGAAGCGACTAATGGTACTGATCCACTGAATTCTGATTCTGATGGCGACGGTAAAAACGACGGCGTTGAAGGCACCACAGACACTGATGGTGACGGTATTATCGACGCGCTGGAATCTTCTATTGAAGATGCAGATAACGATGGCGTATCTGATGAGCAGGATGCAGCGAACAATGATCCGACCAACGACTCGGACAACGACGGCATCAACAACGAAACCGAAGTTGCGGCGGGCACTGATCCTCTCGATCCGAACGATGCAGGCACTGACACCGACGGTGACGGCACGCCTGACAACATCGATACCGACGA
>NZ_DFQB01000028.1:0-23463 GCF_002377545.1 Thalassolituus sp. UBA3500
GGCCCGGATGCGGTTGCTTTCGACCTGATGGTTCGTACCATGGGTTCGTGGTACCAGAAGGTCATCGTTGCAGTTATGAAACTGCAGGCGAATCAGAACCGTAAGAAGAACAAAGCGGCGTAATTGCCCGGGTTCTGAATTGAAAAAGGCTGCGACCGCAGCCTTTTTTATTTCTGCCCTAGCTTTTCCATATACTCACTCGGGCTCTGCCCGGTCCAGCGCTTAAATGCCCGGCTGAAGGCTGAGGTATGAGCAAACCCCAATGAAGTTGATAACTCGGTGACTGAGTTGCCACCCCGGGCAAAGTATTCCCGTGCGAAGCGTGCCTGTATTTTTTCGACTTCGTTCTTATAGCTGGTACCTTCTTCGGCAAGCTTACGACGCAATGTGCGGCTGCTCAGCCCCATTTCTTTGGCTGCGGTATCCAGCGACGGATTCGCCCCGTACGAGCGGATCAGGAAATTTCTGAGTTTCAGTGGTAGGTATTTCATCGCCCGGGTTGGGATTCGCTGCAGGAAGGCTTTCTCTGCGGTCAGGGCCATCAGGCGGTTTGCCAGTGGCAGTTCTTTGTGTGCGCCTGCACTGTGCCCAATCATACGGTTCTGTGGGCGATCAAAGTAAACTGGGCAATTAAAGTAGCGCTGGTACAGGTGGCCCCAAGGTGGCTTTGGATAGGCAAATTCTATTCGTGTTGGCATCATCTCCGGGTCGCCACCGGCGAGGTCAGAGAGCATGTTGTAGATACTGACAAAATTGAGCTCGATAAAAAATTCGGTGTAGGGAGCGAGAGAAATATTCTCTTCAATGGTCATCCAACTTTCTTTTTCACTAACATGGGCTGATATATCCAGAGGAGGAAAGTATTCACTACAAAACCGGGAAAGCAGCAGGCAGGCTTCATGAAGTGATGGCTGACAAACGACGGCAAGACCGGCCATCCCGTAGTGAGAGACGGTCATTATGTTGCCGATAAATAAACCCAGGTAGGGCATATTGAAGAGCGTCACCGCCTGGTCAACCAAGCCAACGACCTGCCCGGTAGAAATAAACCTGTCTTTTACGACGCCATCAGAGAGATCGACGCCGACGTTCAGGAAGGCCTCGTTGTGATCCATCCCCATGCTGATTTCGATCAGGTCCTGAACGTGTTTCAGTCTGGATGCCCGTTCGGTATCCAGCATCTGAAGGCCAAGTTCCTCTTCGAAACTGGGTTTTTCGCGGATGGAGAAATAAGTCAGTATGTGACCGAGCGGTATGCACGAGGCATCTCTGTCCATAAGCGTCAGGTAGGTGTATCTGCTGAATAAGTGGTTTGCAGTCTGGCATGGAAAGGCAGCCTCAAAAACATCTGGCTGCCTTTTGGCCGCATTAATCAGTCACGCTGATAATCGTATGCGGTGAACCACCCTTCGGCGACGTGCTCTTCGTGTTCTTCCCCGTCGAAGTAACTGTAAGCGGCGTTATTATCTTTCAGCTGAACTTCCAGGAAGGCAGTTACCATAGTACGGATGCGCATCTGTTCGATCTCATCACCGGTGCTGATGAAGTCGAGGTGGCTGGCGTCAGAGATCATCGCCAGGCCGCGTTCGATATCAGAACGGAACTGCGGGTAATAGACTTCGCTGTTGACTGCCACGATGTCTTCGGCGGCACCCACGATCATGCTTGGCACTGTGATCTGGGTGTAGTCGACGTTGTAGGCGCCCAGCCAAGGTGCCAGAGCGATCATACTGGCCGGCTTTTCGATCATTTCTTCGGCGGCCATGATGGCGCCACCGCCACCCATCGAATAACCCATGATGTTGCGCTTCTCGAGATCCAACTTACCTTCTAATGGGCTGTCGACGCGATTATTCTCAGCTGCGAGTACGTTGAAACCAGAGATATGAGCTTTGCGCCAGATCGGCGGTACCGACAGTGGATTTGTCGGGGTGATGGTGAGAACAACAATGCCGTGACTAGTAAGGTGATCTGCAAGCCAGAACATCTGCTCTTTGGTATTGGTAAAGCCGCCGGTGAGGGTGGTAGACGGATAGCTGACCTCGCTCAGGTCACACGGGTAAGACATGCGGGCGGAGGCATAGCCGTCGTTGTCGAGATTGTCTTCATACGAGCAGATTTCGTGGGTGCCCGGATTCGAGAGATCCTGGCTGTATTCACCGTCACCGGGTTCTCCACCACCAAAACAGCCCTGCAGCAGTGCAGCGAAAGCGACCGGGGCGACCCTTAATACCGTCATAGTCTTCATGATTTTTACCTTTTGTTTTTATTGTTCAGAGGTCAGCCAATAAAGCAGATGCCGACGCCATGGTCACGTGCTTTGCGCTCGCGGGTAGAAAACTGGTCTGTGCTGACGTCTGTTTGGCCGTTAATGGTAAGTCGGGTGTTTGTCAGTGATTTTTCCGGACAAGGCAGGGCAGGCGCTCTGGCTTTCTGTAGCGCCCTGCTTATTTCTCCGCACGCGCGTGTGATAGCTCTCCTGTCTGTTTATGACAAATAAAGAGAATCAATAGCATCTGCAAAAATTCTAAATTAGTCGTTTTTTATGGTCTGGATATAGTTTGTCGTCGGGCCCGCAACGACCTCTCGGTGACGAGGGGATGACAACATTACTCTGAGACACAAACATGAAAAAAATGACAACGTGGAGCAAAGCGGTTTCGCTGGTTGCTTTCTGTGCGGCAGGTCTGGCGTCTCAGCCCCTGATGAGCGGCTACAACGCATCTAAGTTCGCGGTACGCGGTCTGACCGAATCTCTGCGTCAGGATCTGGATATTGCAGGTTCTTGTGTAAGTACTACCTGTGTACACCCAGGTGGTATCAAAACCAACATCGCTCAGTCGACCCGTTTTAATGAGAAGTCGTCTGAAATCACTGGCGCTGATGCTGATGCCTCTAAAGCCGAATTCGAACGCCTGTTCATCACCACGCCAGACAAAGCGGCTAAGACCATTCTGAACGGTGTGAAGAAAAACAAGCGTCGCGTACTGATCGGCCCGGATGCGGTTGCTTTCGACCTGATGGTTCGTACCATGGGTTCGTGGTACCAGAAGGTCATCGTTGCAGTTATGAAACTGCAGGCGAACCAGAACCGTAAGAAGAACAAGACTGCTTAATAGTTAATTGTTCTGATTTAAAAGAGGCTGCGTATGCAGCCTTTTTTATTGCTGAGAAATTCTATGGATACTGAGTTACTGAAAGCGTTAAAGAAAATTCAGCGAACGGAATGGATGATATATCTGTCATTCTTTCTGACTTTTTTCGCGATCGCGTACTATTTTTCTGCTGAAAAGCGGGAAGTATCAGTGCTGCTGGTGAAAATCATCTTCCCTGTATATGTTGGCGTTTATTGGGCATATATCAGAAGAACCAGGTGTCCCAAATGTGGAAATCGGTTTCATAGTTATTTAAGACTGTTGGGTTATGGGGTAAATAAGCCAATTAGCTGTCAGAATTGTGGACTGACAATACAGGGGCGAAAGCGCTACCCCGAATCTTCAGGTGATGAATGGCATTCATGACTTCGCCGGTTGGAGCTGGTTTGTACTTGTTGAAATTAGAAAGTGATACTATAGTGATACTTTCTCTTGTCGAGGATCAGTCATGAAAACCGAGCTTGTTACCAGCCTGAAGCGCCAGGCAACGCGCATCCTTGCTGATCTTCACGAAACCAAAGAGCCTGTGTTGATTACAGAACATGGTCAGCCTTCAGCGTATTTGCTGGATGTGCATGACTACGAGCAGTTGATGACCCGGATGAGCATCCTTGAAGGGATCGCCCGCGGTGAGCAAGCGGTCAAGGATGGTCGCGTTATGTCTCAGAGTGAAGCTAAGGATCGGCTTTCAAAATGGATGAAGTAACACCTGCTGAACTGATCTGGACGAAGCCTGCTGTTCAGGATCTTGACTCGCTGGCCGAGTATATAGCGTTATCGAATCCAGTTGCCGCAGGTGAACTGGTACAGCGAGTGTTCAACGCGGTTGAACGTCTGTCTCGTTTTCCCGAATCCGGGCGTTTCCCTCTGGAACTCGAGGGTTTTCCTTACCGCGAAGTTATTGTTGACCCTTGTCGCGTCTTCTACCGAATTGAGAACAGCAAGGTGTTTATTCTGCACGTATATCGCCAAGAGCGGGATATACGCCGGTTTCTTGTAGGTGCCTGATTCTAAGATGGAACTCGCACGCCCGGATTTACACCAATTAATTAACTATGACTCGATTTACGGAGCCCTTGTATGACGACTGAATTCCGCACCGAACGTGACAGCATGGGCGAAGTGCAGGTGCCGGCGGATGCGCTATATGGCGCACAGACGCAGCGGGCGATTGATAATTTTGCCATTGCCGGGACGCCAATGCCGATCGCATTTATCCGCGCTTTGCTTGATTTGAAGCGTGCAGCAGCGGAGGCGAACGCGGCTCTGGATCAATTGGATCAGGCGCGCACAGATGCGATCGTAGCGTCGGTGATTCAGCTGCAGGGGTCGGCAGAACTGATGTCGCACTTCCCGGTGGATGTCTTTCAGACAGGGTCTGGAACCAGTTCTAATATGAATGCCAATGAGGTACTGGCAACGCTGGCGTCGCGGAACCTGGGCGAGGAAGTATCCCCAAATGACGATGTAAACAGCGGCCAGAGCAGCAATGATGTTATTCCCTCGGCCATGCATATCGCGGCAGCAGTTGCTCTGGAGAATGAGCTGTTGCCGGCATTGGCGCATCTGGTTGAGGTGCTGGAGCAGAAGGCCGTCTCTCTTGCGCACATCACTAAAACAGGCCGCACGCATTTAATGGATGCCATGCCGGTGCGTTTCGATCAGGTGTTAGGTGGCTGGTCAGCGCAGATCCAGCACGCTATGCGTAAACTGGAAGATGCGGGTGGTGAACTTCAGGGGTTGGTCATCGGTGGTACCGCTGTGGGTACTGGGGTAAACGCTTCAGGAGGCTTTTCTGAGGCCGTTTGTGAGCGACTTAACGAGCTGACCGGCCTGAATTTTTATCCGGCTGAAAACCGGTTTGCGGGCATGGGCGCACAGGATGTTGTTGTCTCTGTTTCAGGTGTATTAAAGACGCTGGCCGTTGCGTTGATGAAAATAAGTAATGATCTGCGCTGGATGAATTCAGGGCCGCTGGCGGGCTTAGGCGAAATTGAATTGCCCGCGTTGCAGCCTGGGTCTTCGATTATGCCGGGTAAGGTCAACCCGGTCATTCCCGAGGCAGTTGCCATGGCGTCGGCTCAGGTAATTGGCAATGACACCAGCATCACGGTGGCGGGGCAGTCGGGCAACTTCGAGTTAAATGTCATGCTGCCCTTGCTGGCCAGTAAGTTACTCGACAGTCTGGCGTTGATGACGCGCTCTGCGTCCAGCCTGGCGGATGATGCCATCCTTGGGTTTAAAGTGCGGGAAGAACAGGTTGCTGGGCCGCTTTCGAAAAACCCGGTGTTAGTCACGGCGCTGAATCCGGTGATTGGCTATCTGAAAGCGGCGGAGATTGCTAAGGCCGCCTACAAACAGGGACGGCCGGTGCTGGAGGTCGCGGAAGAAATGACCGACCTGAGCCGTCAGGAGCTGGAATCCCTGTTGGACCCTCAGGCGCTCACCGAGTCAGATCAGAGCTCGTAAGTCGCTTTGCAATAAGCTACGCCTGAGGCCAATAAGTATTTCTGACAAACATTAAGAGTGCAGTAAAACTCATCCGTACGGGCTTCGTCAGGGCGAATAATTTCAGGTTCGCCCTGATAGCCTTTCTTGCAGAGTTCCGAGGCGCGTCTGTGCCAGATGTCTTTGAGGTTATTCAGCGTTTTTTCTTTTTGCAGCATCATGGCGGGAAGGTTCTCGTGGCGAACCTCAATAACGTACACCCCTTCGCTGACTTCCTTAGTGATGTAGCCGTCTGTCTGAACAGGCTGCTCCGGTGAGTCTAGCTGAACGGCCTGATACTCCAGCGGTGCGCAGCCCGCAAGATGAATAAGCAAGGTGAGTAGTAATACATGTGATAATCGCGGGGCGTTCATGAACAGCCTAGAGTGCCTTGATGTAAAAGGCCTATTCTGCCGTAATTTTTGCGAAAATGCCTCTGCTCAATGTCGCCAGATCGTCAGCACTCAAAGCAATTTCCAATCCGCGACGTCCGGCACTGATATGAATATTCGGTAACGCCTGAGCAGAGAGGTCGATTACGGTAGGTAGCGCTTTCTTTTGTCCTAATGGACTGATGCCTCCTACGACGTAACCGGTGGTTCGCTCTGCTAATTTCGGGTCGGCCATGTCGGCCTTCTTTGCGCCCAGCGCCTTGGCGATGGACTTCAGGCTTAGAGTGTGTGAGACGGGCAAGACGGCAACAGCCAACGCGCTTTTGTGGCCGCTCAGGCTGACCAGCAATGTTTTGAATACACTGTCTGGGTTCAGCCCAAGCTTCTCCGCTGCTTCAAGACCATAACTCTCAGCGGTAGCGTCATGGCTGTATTCAAGCAGCTCGTATGTTATGCCAGCTTTTTTAGCGGCGTTCACGGCAGGAGTCACTCAATGTCTCCGATGTTGTCCTCGACGAAGCGGAAGCGTGGTTGTGTCCCTTCTGAGGTATTGACCTGTTCGGTGAACATCGCCAGTGGGCGGACCCAGTGGCTGAAGTCACCGTAGAGTGTCCGGTAGTGGACCAGCCATTCTTCCGTCTCACTGTGCCTTACCAGACCGAACACTTCATAGTCGCTGCCCTTGTAGTGGCGGTAACGACCCGCTGGAATCGTTGGAGTCTCGCTCATCGGTTTAATCTTCATCCATTTCGAAGCGGACCTGAACCTGCTGGCTTATCGTCTGCTCCTGAATTTTCATACCGCTACCACTGTCGGCTTTTGCCGAACGCATCATGGGGGCACTTTCCAGCATCATTACGGGCTGAGGGAAGTGAGCCGCCTGCTCCTGAATCCAGATCACGCCTGTGATTTTCTGCCCAAGCGTTGCGGCCATTTCTTCAGCCTTAGCTTTGGCATCCAGCAGGGCCAGACGGCGAGCTTTGCTTTCGTGCTCTGCGGGCTTATCGAAGCCAAGGCTGGTGTTCTGGATGCGGTAACGCTCGTCGATCAGAACTTCTTCAAGAAACGGGCCATATTTTTGCAACGACCGCAGAGTGATAGTGACCGGACGGATGACCCGGTGACCGATCAGCTGGCGTTTACCATTGCCCTGATATTCCCACTGGGGGTAGTTGCTGATACGCACTGACTCGATATCGTCTTCGGCGATGCCGTGCTTCTCTGCAACCTCAGATAGCTGGGCGAAAGCGTCATCGACCTTGTTTTTGGCGCTCACGAGGTCTTTTTCTGTGGCACTGAGTTCAACGGACAGTGTCAGGAAGTCCGGATAAACATCCAGTTTTCCCTGACCACTGACATCAATGTAAGCACTATCACTGAGTGCCGGTGCGCTCATACAGAGGGTAAGAAACAGTGCGCCCAGTACGGCAAGGAATGGTTTGTGAGTATTCATGGCAATCGTCCTGTGTGAATCTCAGAGCAGTATCAGTTACGGAAGTGGGTGTACCCTTCTTTGCTGAATACCAGTAATTCATTATTTTTGTGGACGCAGACATCTGCGTCGCCCGCGGTGACTTCACCTACGATCTGGCACTCGCGCAACCGTGCTGTAAGTGCACAGGCTTCAATGCGCTCACGGGCATCAGCGGGAGCCGTAAACAGTAGCTGATAATCATCACCACCGGTCAGACATTCGTGCCAGCGCGGATGTTCCCCACTGACAGCTGTCGGAATTTTTTCAGCATCCAGATTCATGACGACGCCGGATGCATTGGCGATGTGGCGCGTGTCCTGAATCAAACCATCAGAAATATCGATCGCCGCGGTGGCGAGGCTGAGTAATAGGTGTCCGAAAGATAAGTGAACCCTGGGGTGATAATAGGGCGCGGTGTATTGGTCGTCTCTTGTCGGGTCTCTTAATACCTCGTCGAGGATCAGTGCTGCACCGCCGACTTTTCCCGTCAGCCAGATATCCTGGCCCGGACGTGCTGCATCGCGACGTAAGCCAAGCCCGCGGGGCAGCCAGCCTTGCACAGCAACGGTAATGGTCAGGTGTTCACCGTAGGTCGTATCGCCACCTAGTAATGGCATATTCAGCGTGTTTGCAGTCAGGCGCAGTCCTGCGGCAAGGTCGCGAAGAAACCAGTCTTCGCTGTTATTGAGTGTCAGAGCAAGATGAAAGCCCTGTGGTACGGCACCCATCGCGGCAAGGTCGCTGGTGGCGCAGCGCAGAGCGCGGCCAGCAATTAAGCCGGGAGGAGCGTCAGCAGGAAAATGTACGCCCGCGACCTGAGTATCAATGCTCTGGGCGAGTTCCATATCGGCGGGGGGAGTGATCAGGGAGCAGTCATCACCGATCCCCAGCAGCAAGTCGCTTGCTGCCGGGTAGCCGGTAGAAAAGCAGTCGCGGATCAGGTCAAACTCTGAAGACTGCGGCAAAACTCAGCGTTTTCCGCCGCGAATTTCGACCATACGTTCGCGTTGTGCCAGCTTATCGAGCACACCGTTAACGTATTTGTGACCATCGGTTGCGCCGAAAGTCTTTGCCAGCTCAATAGCCTCGTTAATGACGACCTTGTAAGGAACGTCGATACGGTGGCACATTTCGAAGGCACCTAAACGAAGAATAGCCAGTTCAACTGGAGTCAGCTCATCGAGGCGACGATCCAGGAAGGGCTGAATTTTCTCGTCCAGCACGCTCTTTTCTTTCGGCACGCCATGAAGGATGTCATGGAAATATTCGTCATCCACTTTGCTCATGTCGTTATCAGTGCGGAATTCGGCTTCGATATCGCCAAGGCCGCTACCAGACACTTGCCATTGATACAGTGCCTGCAATGCAAAGCGGCGCGCTTTACGGCGTGCAGCCGGGCTGGATTTTTGATGGCCAGAAGCTCGGGACATTGTCCTTACGCCTCCATAGCTTTGAGCAGTGCAACCATTTCAAAGGCTGACATTGCTGCTTCTTCACCCTTGTTACCTGCCTTGGTACCAGAGCGTTCGATGGCTTGTTCGATGGTGTCGACGGTCAGGACACCGAAAGCGACCGGAATATCGTATTCCATCATCACGGAGGCCAGGCCTTTTGAGCATTCGCCGGCAACAAATTCAAAGTGCGGAGTACCACCACGAATCACCGCACCCAGAGCGATGACAGCATCGTAGTTGCCAGACGCCGCTGCTTTTTTCACAACCAGTGGAATCTCGACAGCACCTGGTGCGCGGATGATAGTAATGTCTTCTTTCTTTACGCCGTGACGCGTCAGTGAGTCGACAGCACCTTCAAGCAGGCTTTCAACAACAAAGGCGTTCCAGCGGCCAACTACGATGGCGTACTTACCATCGTTCGGGGTCAGATTCCCTTCAATTGTACGGATGTCTTTCATAATGATTTCCTGTCGGTCAATTATTCGCTGAATGGCAGATATTCGGTGATTTCAAGATCAAAACCGGATATGCCACTGTATTTCATTTCGGAACTGAGCAGTCGCATCTTACGGACGTTCAGTTCACGCAGAATCTGAGAACCGGTGCCAATGGTCAGAAAGGCACCGCTGCTGTCTGTATTCGGACTGCGCATGGGCTTGGCGCGACCAAAGAAGTTGTCGAGTGACGCGCTGACGTCTTCTTTTTGATCGGCTGAAAGCAGGACCAGAACGCCTTTGCCTTCTTTCGCAATATGCTCCAGTGCCGCCGTCGAAGACCAGCTACCAGATTCGCAGGTGCGCAAGCCCAGAACGTCACGGATCATATTATTGGTCTGCACGCGAACCAGAGTCGGTTCTTCGGGCTCAATGTCGCCCATCGTCAATGCGAGGTGCGTTTCGTTCTGAATCGTGTCGCGGAAAGTGATCAGGTTAAAGTCACCGAATTCGGTATGTGCTTTATCTTCAGAGACGACTTCAATGGTTTTCTCGTTCGCCATACGGTATTGAATCAGGTCGGCAATAGTGCCGACTTTCAGGCCGTGTTTTTCTGCGAAGACTTCGAGGTCAGGGCGGCGGGCCATGGTGCCGTCGGCGTTCATGACTTCAACAATGGCCGCTGATGGAATCAGACCAGCCAGGCGCGCAAGGTCGCAGCCCGCTTCGGTATGACCTGCACGGCTCAGTACGCCGCCAGGGCGGGCGCGTAGCGGAAAGATATGACCAGGCTGTACGATGTCATCGGGCTTACCCATAGGGTTTACCGCTGCAAGAATCGTAGCTGCGCGGTCAGCCGCTGAAATACCGGTGGTAACGCCTTCTGCCGCTTCGATAGATACGGTAAATGGTGTAGAGAACTTAGCGCCGTTGCCCGCGACCATTGACGGCAGACCCAGATAATCACAGCGCTCACCCGTCAGGGTCAGGCAGATCAGACCGCGGGCTTCTGTTGCCATAAAGTTGATGATGTCGGGGGTGACTTTCTCAGACGCTACAATGATATCGCCTTCGTTTTCGCGATCCTCGTCATCCATCAGGATAACCATTTTACCATCGCGGATATCGGCAATAATTTCTTCGATACTGTTCAGAGCCATAATACTTCCCGGTTATTTCCAGAAGCCGTTCTCAGCGAGGAACGCTGGTGTCAGGCGACTTTCATCGTGTGTTTTTTGTCCCAGAAGCTGCTCGAGGTAACGTGCAATCACGTCGACCTCAAGGTGGACTTCTGCTCCGGCTTCCAGGTCGGCCAGAGTCGTTTCCTGTGCCGTATGAGGCACAATATTCAATTCAAAACCTGTTGCTGTCAGTGCGTTCGTTGTCAGGCTGACACCATCGACGGTGACTGAGCCTTTAGCGGCAATGTAGCGACGCAGATCGGCGGGCACTTCTATGTCAAAGCGGATTGAGCGCGCATCAGCTTTGCGTCCGCGGACAACACCTACACCGTCGACATGACCACTGACAATATGGCCGCCCATGCGGGTCGTTGGCAGCATCGCTTTCTCAAGGTTTACCTTTGTTCCGGGTGACCATTGAGCAATACGCGTGTGAGCCAGAGACTCTCGTGAAACATCAGCTTCAAAACCGTCGGCATGGGCAGCAACAACGGTCAGGCAGACACCATTGGTTGCAATGCTGTCGCCGAGTTTTACGTCGCTCAGATCGAGGTTGCCTGTACTGATCCGAAGACGCAGATCACCTTGCTCAGATCGGGTACTGGCTATTTTACCAACCGCTTCAATAATACCGGTAAACACGTCAGGCCCTTTCTGCTGCAGTGGAAGTATCGGGGCGTAGGGTCAGACGCAGGTCATTTCCGACCATACGAACGTCCTGCCATTGCCAGCGGATCTGCTGTTTCATCTTGCTGAATGGCAATGATAGCAGTGGCCGCGCGTCACTTCCGAGTAATGTTGGCGCGCAGTATACGATAAGTTCGTCGGCGAGGCCTGCACTGACAAAGGCGCCGGCGAGTTTTGCGCCGCTTTCTACCAGGATTTCGTTGTTGCCCTCAGAAGCGAGATGGCGCAATAGTCCTTCGATGTCAGTATTACCATCGAGATCGCCTGCCCAGTAGCCGAGCCGCCCAATAGTTTCATCACGACTGATCGCGGTGACCGGGGGCGTGCGACTGGCAATCAGGATGTCGCCGGCTTTATCAAAGATGGCGGCCTCGCCGTTCACGCGGTGTGTCCCGTCAATGATTACTCGCAGCGGTTGTCGGCGCAGAGCCTCTGGAATATCCAGCTCCGCCTCTTCAGGTCGAACCGTCATGGACGGGTTATCAAGAATCACGCTGTCCGCACCTGTAATTATCGCACAGCTTTGTGCTCTGAGCTTCTGAACGTCCCGTCTCGCGCTACTGCCAGTGATCCATTGGCTCTCGCCGGACGCCATTGCAGTGCGCCCGTCCAGGCTCATGGCGAGCTTGATACGCACATAAGGAAGGCCTGTGCGCATGCGCTTCATAAACCCCGCATTAATGGCATCTGCTTCTGGCTCAAGACACGACTCTACAACCTCAATACCAGCTTGTCTGAGCATCTCGTATCCGCGCCCGGCGACGCTTGGATTCGGGTCGCGGACAGCGCCAACGACTCTGGATACGCCGGCTTTGATCAGCCCTTCTGCGCAAGGGGGGGTTCGCCCATAGTGACTACAGGGTTCCAGCGTGACGTAGGCGGTCGCGCCTTGTGCTTTATCACCGGCGGCACGCAAAGCGTGAACCTCAGCGTGGGGTTCGCCGGCTTTCTGGTGCCAGCCTTCGCCGACTTTGATTCCGTCTTTGACGATAACGCAGCCCACGCGCGGGTTAGGACTGGTGGTAAACCGCCCTTTTTTTGCCAATCGGAGGGCTTCAGCCATCCACTTCACGTCTGCGGTTGACTGGCAGCTCATGATGATTCCTTCTGGCTGTGATCACTCTCATGGGGGTCATTGCCTGTCAGAGAGGGCGAATTCTCAACGGCTTTAACAACCGCAGGCGAGGCTGCCTTCAGGCTGATGCGCTCAATCTCGGCGCGGAATTCTTCCAGATCTTTAAAGCTGCGGTAAACCGACGCAAAACGCACGAACGCGACCTCGTCTAAGGAGCGCAGCTCGTCCATCACCCATTCGCCAACATCACGACTGGCGACTTCGCGCTCACCCGTGGCTCTGAGCTTTTGTTTGATGTGGGTAATGGCCGCTTCGATGGACTCAATACTGACAGGGCGCTTTTCAAGGGCGCGCTGAATGCCAGAGCGAAGTTTGTCTTCATCAAAGGGTTCGCGTTTTCCGTCTTGCTTGATCACTCGCGGCATGACGAGTTCGGCGGTTTCAAAGGTGGTGAAACGCTCACCACAGAGGATGCATTCCCGGCGCCGACGGATTTGTTCACCGTCAGCCACAAGACGTGAGTCTATGACTTTGGTTTCCGGATGTGCGCAGAAAGGGCAATGCATATTAAAGAGCGTTCCGTTCGAATAAAAGCGGAGGAAATATGGCCGCAATGGTACTCAGGTTCGGTCCATGCAGCAATAAAAAAGGGCCGCTGATGCGGCCCCCTGACAAGAACGGAATGTTCCGTTTGCCTGTCGGCTGATTAAGCAGCCTTAGTGCGAACGTGCGAAGGGTTCTTGATCTGGTCAGCCAGCATGCCACCCTCCTGCAGCATTTTTTCACGCCAGTCGTCCAGCAGCTGAACGGTGTCGTGGTCGTTCGGGTGGAAGCCCGGACGGAAGTAATCCATGTACTTGAAGAACAACTGAGGGAAGAGACCTTTCCAACCCCACAGGAACCAGAGACCTTTCAGGTTATCCTTCATTTTGAACAGGCTACGGTCTGCCCACATCAGGCGGATGTGACCCTGACCAACAATCGCGAAGAAGAAGATGGTTGAAACCAGCATCGCGAATACGCGAGTGAAGTAACCGCCGCCGATGGTTTCGTACACATCGTATGCAACAATCTTGTGTTCATTTTCTTCGAGCGCGTGCCACATCCACAGTTTCAGAGCTTCTGGGTCCTGGATGTTTTCCTGGTGGCGTTCGTCACGCAGCAGCTGCTCAGCCAGAATCGCTGTGTAGTGCTCAAGCGCTACGGTGATAGCCAGCTGAAGTTTCTTCGGCAGAATCTTGCGGCCCAGCTTGAATAGCATGCCCAGTTCTTTATCCAGTTTGTTGGCTGGCAGACCATGGCGTTCTGCGATGTCATTGAAAGCCGCGTGCTCTTTCGAGTGCATTGCTTCCTGACCGATGAAGCCAGACACCTGATCTTTCAGCAGCTGGTCTTTGATCTCGTGACGATAGTTTTTCACGGAATCAACGAAGAAGGTTTCGCCTTCTGGGAATAGTGAGGACAAAGTCGTCCAGAAAGTCGTCAGGAATGAGTTATCCGCGTACCAGTAGCGCTTGGAATCTTCTGAAAATTCGAAATCCATACGGCGCGGCGGAATACCTGCACGCTCACCTGCAGTCATGCGTACCTTGCCAGTTGGGGCAGTAGCGGTAGCTGTAGTAGTCATACGATACACCTGCTTTGGTTTGTGTTTGTTGTAGATGTTGTTTTGTTGAGTCTATTAGACGTGGCCAGACTGTCCAGTTGAAGGTATCTCTATGCCAAATTTTGCGCATGGCCGGGGGTGTCTTAAAGACAAGGAAGGGTAAGTTGTGGCTCAAATCGCCGTAGCGGGGTGTTAAACAGATGTCTAATAGGTCCGAATCGGTGATTTTCTGTCAAATATGGCAATTTCAGAGGGGGTTTTTCTTTGCCAGGGGGGTATATAACGGCCAAATCAGATTTACTGAAACTATAGAAAGTAATAGAAATCTGCCGAAGCAGGGTCAGAAACCCGGCTTCAGCAGTGTAACAGGGTCAGCCCTTACGGCTTTTGCTGTACGTTTGTTCGGCTAACAGGCCACCATCGTTCAGCATGCGCTGGCGCCAGCTTTCGAGCAGCGCTTCGGTATCATGGTCGCTAGGGTGGAAGCCCGGGCGGTAGAAATCGAAGTACTGACGACCCAGGCGAGGGAACAGGCCCTTCCAGCCCCAAAGAAATTTCAGGCCGCGCCAGTTGGCTTTCCAGTTAGTCAGTTGGCCATCGGCCTTGAGTAGACGAATGTGACCACTGACAACGACGACAGCAAACACCAGTGTTCCTATCAGCATGGTGCCCACGCGGGTGAAGTAACCACCGCCAACCTGGTTGTAGACATCAAACGCGACGGTCTTGTGTTCGTTTTCTTCGAGCGCGTGCCACATCCAGAGTTTCAGTGCTTCGCGATCACGAAACATTTCCTGGTGGAAATCTTCACGCAGAAGCTGCTCAGCAATGATCGCGGTGTAATGTTCCAGAGCCACAGTCAGTGCGAGCTGCATTTTCTTCGGCACATATTTGCGGATCAGGCGGAACAGAACCCCGAGCTCTTTATCCAGCGTTAATGCTGGCAGGCCGTGCTTTTCAGCCATGTCGTTGAAGGCTTCGTGTTCTTTGCTGTGAAGTGCTTCCTGGCCAATAAAGCCTGAGACTTCGTCTTTCAGTTTCTGATCTTTAATGTCTTTGCGGTAGTTCTTTACGCTGTCTACAAAGAAGTCTTCACCTTCTGGGAACAGGGCGGAGAGAGTCACCCAGAACGTGGTCAGAAAGGCGCTGTCGCCGTACCAGTATTTTGTGGTCTCTTCCGGGAATTCGAAGTCCATGCGGCGGGGCGGAATACCTGCTCGCTCGCCAGCGGTGATGCGTGGAGTTCCCTGTGCTTGTGTCATAGTAGCCATACGAAAACCTGCCTCTTGTTTTCTATACCTTATTAGGGAGCGCATATCTGTCATTGCGCTATGTCCTACAATTTAGAAGAAGTTCGCAGATTCAAGAACGTGGCGAGCGGGCAACAATCAGTGAATTATGATCAAAATAAGAAATGGCCGGAGTAATTCCGGCCATTGCTTATAAGTTACCTGATAGAGCGTCTGCTTCAGGCAGCTTTGGACTTGCTGTAGGTCTGCTCTGACAGCAGACCGCCATCCTGCAGCATGCGCTCACGCCAGTCTTCCAGTAGTCTCACTGTGTCGTGATCGTTGGGGTGGAAGCCCGGGCGATAGAAGTCGAGATACTTGAACAACAGGCGTGGGAAGAGGCCTTTCCAGCCCAGCAGTTTCCAGAAGCCTTTGGCATTGTCTTTGATATCGAAAAGGGTGCCGTTCGCCCACAGCATGCGCAGGTGGCCCTGCCCCACAAAGACAATAAAACCAATGGTGGCCACGATCATGGCAAAAATACGCGTAAAGTAGCCGCCACCGATCAGTTCGTACACATCGTAGGCCACGGACTTGTGCTCGTTTTCTTCCAGAGCGTGCCACATCCAGAGTTTCAGCGCTTCGCGATCCTGAATATTCTCCTGGTGCTCGGTGTCGCGCAGAAGCTGCTCCGCAAGAATTGCAGTGTAGTGTTCCAGAGCCACTGTGGTCGCCAGCTGTAGCTTCTTCGGAAAGATTTTTTTGGTCAGGCCTAGAAGGCTCCAGAGTTCCTTATCGATGCGACCGCTTGGCAGACCATGACGATCCGCCATGTCATTGAATGCCTGATGCTCTTTAGTGTGCAGAGCCTCCTGACCGATAAAGCCGGAGATCTCGTCTTTCAGCTTCTGATCTTTGACAACATGACGGTAGTTCTTAACAGAGTCGATAAAGAAGGTTTCACCAGCTGGAAACAGTGCCGAAAGCGTGGTCCAGAACGTGGTCAGAAACGCGTTGTCTGCATACCAGTAGCGCTTGGTATCGTCACCAAACTCGAAGTCCATACGACGCGGAGGGATGCCTGCACGCTCGCCAGCGGTCATGCGAGTCGTGGTGGATGTAGTAGCGGCCTCAGTCATATTGAAAATCCTGTGTTGTAGTGAGGTTGTTGTTGGTTATCTGAGGCTATTGAACAACTGGCTGGCACGAGAAAGTAGGGGGGAGCCAGCCAAGATTTTCGAGTGGCAGAGGTGCGTTATATACGTTTCAGGGGTGCTGAACCGACATACTGCTTCTTGCGGGAGTGATGTGAAATCAAAATATGATCTGGGTCATTAAATTGCCCAAGGCCAGACAGGTTATATCTGGCCAGCGCATGTCAGAAGGGAGTCTTCTTTATGCGCTTTCAGTCAGAGGCTCCTGTTGCAGCAGGCTGTCTATCGCATGCTGCAGACCAGCTTTCGACTTCTGGTAATTGATTATGTGGCCCCAGCGTTCGAACTGACCTACAGAGAAACCTTCGGTCAGATCGTTGTAGTAGATGCAGTGACGGCCAGCGGTCGCCAGTACCCAGAATCCACACCCTTCATTGCCCCAGGGGTGCTGTTGCCATAATTCGGCGGCAGGTAGTCGGATAGCGTTCCAGAAAGGGCGAAAACTCTCCTCCAGCTGGCTTTCATTATGGCTCATCAGGTTAATGAGCTGTACATAGGTCACGGGTTTCCATGAATCGGACATGTGGGAATCCTCTGTTGCCGGCTTGGATCTAAAGCGTGACTACTCTATGAAAACTTTGTGACATATGTGTGACGCAGGCCGGGTCTGAGAGTGACCTGTCTCAAATTTCAGGCATAAAAAAACCGGCCATCTGGCCGGTTTTTCAGAGATCCAGTGCTTACTTGTACACAGGGAACTGTTCGCAAAGTGCGACAACTTTCTCTTTTACTGATGCTTCAACGGCTTCAGATTCACCTTTCTCCAGACCATCAAGAATGTCGCAGATCCAGCCAGCCAGCTGGGTCGCCTGCTCTTCTTTGAAACCACGACTGGTAATGGCCGGGCTACCGATACGCAGACCAGAGGTCACGAACGGTGAGCGAGGATCGTTAGGTACAGAGTTCTTGTTCACAGTGATGTTGGCACGACCCAGAGCCGCGTCTGCATCTTTACCTGTGTACTCTTTACCGATCAGATCAACCAGGAACAGGTGGTCATCAGTACCGCCAGATACCACGTTGATGCCGCGGCTGATGAAGGTTTCAGCCATCGCTTGAGCATTCTTGACCACCTGAGCCTGGTAGTCTTTGTATTCCTGGCTCATGGCTTCTTTGAAGCACACTGCTTTTGCGGCGATCACGTGCATCAGTGGGCCACCCTGAGACTCAGGGAATACAGCGAAGTTAAATTTCTTGTTCAGATCTTCGTCGTCGTTGGCCAGAATCAGGCCGCCACGAGGACCGCGCAGTGTTTTGTGGGTCGTGGTGGTCACGACGTCTGCGATACCCACAGGGGATGGGTATACGCCAGCCGCAACCAGACCTGCGATGTGTGCCATATCGACAAACAGGTAAGCGCCCACTTCGTCGGCGATCTCACGGAATTTCTTCCAGTCTACGACGCGTGAGTAGGCAGAGAAGCCAGCAACGATCATTTTAGGCTTGTGCTCACGAGCCAGGCGTTCTACTTCTTCGTAGTCGATTTCGCCAGTTTCTGGGTTCAGACCGTACTGAACTGCGTTGTATACGCGACCAGAGAAAGATACAGACGCGCCGTGAGTCAGGTGACCACCGTGTGCGAGGCTCATGCCCAGAATTGTATCGCCAGGCTGACACAATGCGAAGTAAACCGCTGCGTTTGCCTGTGAGCCAGAGTGTGGCTGAACGTTAGCGTAGCCAGCACCGAACAGTTCTTTAGCACGGTCGATCGCCAGTTGCTCGATTACGTCGACGTGTTCGCAGCCACCGTAGTAACGCTTGCCTGGGTAACCTTCGGCGTACTTGTTAGTCAGCTGAGAGCCCTGTGCTTCCATCACGCGTGGGCTGGTGTAGTTTTCAGAGGCGATCAGCTCAATGTGATGCTCCTGACGGGCATCCTCAGACTGCATCGCTGACCACAGATCTGGGTCGAAATCCGCTATGTTCATATCACGGCTAAACATCAGGGCTTCCTCAAGTAGGATAATCAGAAATTTTTTGAGGTGCACATTCTACCGCAAAGTTGTGCGCCTCGCACTTGAGAAGGTGTCATATCAACATGACTGATGTTCAGCTGTTGCCAAGATCCTTAATCAGGGTTGTCTCATCGACCGGTTTACTGAAATAGAACCCCTGAACCTCTTCGCATTTGGCCATTTGCAGGAAGGTCAGTTGTTCGGCGGTTTCGACCCCCTCAGCAATGATCCCCATACCAAGGTTGTGGCCCATGGCAATGATGGTTCGTGAGATCTGAGCGTCGTCGGCGTTCTCTGGCAGGTTCTGGATGAAACTGCGGTCGATTTTCAAGGTATCTACCGGGAACTGCTTGAGGTAGTTCAGTGAGGAGTAGCCTGTGCCGAAATCGTCAATCGCTGTTTTCACCCCGGCGGCGCGTAAGCCTCGCAGGGTTTCCATGGCCAGCTCGACGTCTTCCATCAGGATGCTTTCGGTGAGTTCCAGCTCCAACTGTTCTGGCCGTATACCAGTGCGGATGATGATGTCTTTCACCACGTTGAGGAAGTCTTCCGAACGGAACTGTCGTGCGGAGACGTTTACCGCAATTCGCTCAAGCCCCAGTTGTTGCTCGGCCTGCCAGCGTACAAAACAACGGCAGCTCTCTTCGAGCACCCATTGACCAATCGGCACAATAAGCCCAGTGTCCTCGATGATGGGGATAAAGGTGCCGGGCGAGATCATGCCGCGCGTCGGGTGAATCCAGCGTAGCAGCACCTCGACGCCGACAGCTTTTTCACTGTCGGTGCGATATTGCGGCTGAAAATAGAGCTGCATTTCGTCACGGGCGAGGGCATGGCGCAGGTCATTTTCCAGTTCCAGTAACTGGACCGCCTTGCGATTCATGGAGGCTGTGAAGAATTGCATGTTGTCACGCCCCATGTCTTTCGCGTGATACATCGCCATATCGGCATTTTTCAGCAGCTCAATAACGCTGTTACCGTCATTAGGATAAACAGAGATCCCGATACTGGCGCTGATAAATACTTCACGCTGGTTCAGGTTAAATGACTGATGTAGTGATTCCAGAATACGTTCGGCAACGATGATCGCAGTATCTGACGCGGCGTTGTGACTTGGCTGATCCGCGATTGCAATGGTGAATTCATCACCGCCCATACGACAGACAAGATCACGTTGTTTAACACAGTTACGCAGACGCCCAGCCACTTGCTTCAGTACCTCGTCACCTGCAGGGTGGCCCATTGAGTCGTTAATCGGTTTGAAGCGGTCAAGGTCGATAAACAGCAGCACCACCCATAGGCCCTGCTTACGTGCTCGCTTTAGCATGCCATCTAATGTCTCGTGCATCTGACTGCGATTTGGCAGGGCCGTCAGGGGATCGTAATACGCAAGCTTGTGGATGCGTTCTTCACTGGCTTTGCGTTCTGTAATGTCTGACATAATGATGATCAGGCTCTGAACTTCGCGGTTCTGGTCACGAATCGCACTGACTCCGGCCCAGCCAGTACGGATATCGCCCTGGCTGCGGCGATACGAAATTTCGCCTTGCCAGTAACCATCCACCATCAGGCGCTCGCCGATTTTTTCAATCAGGTCTTCTTCGTATTGTTCTGAAGAAATCAGAAAGTCAGGTGTTTTGCCGGTGACATCTTCGGCGGAATATCCGGTGATGTGCTGGAAGGCCCGGTTCGTATTGGCGATTCTGAGTTTCTGATCCGTGATCAGGATGGCCTCGTTACTGTTTTCGAACACTTCCGCCGCAAGTTGTAGCTCCTGTTCGATGCTACGTGACTCGGTGACATCTCTGCAGATACCTAAAAGCCCTTGTAGCTCTCCCTTATCATTCCAAAGCAGGCTGGCTTGCAGCTCCAGAAGTACGCGACTGCCATTACTGGCCGAGGCATAGAAGTCTTCCCGAATGACGGTACTGCGACGTTTGGCTGTTTCTGGGCTGTTGATTGCGATCTGTATCTGGTGCTGCAACGCTTTGCCAAGTCGCTTGAGGTCGGGGCGGGAGAATATCCGGGCGACGCCGCCATTGGTCAGATCTTCAGGCTGGTATCCCAGCAGGCGCTGCACTGAGGTACTGACGAAATTGAAATTGAGCTGGGCATCGGTGGCCCAGACAATATCATTCATGTTCTCAGCCAGCAGGCGGTAGCGTCGTTCGCTTTCGACGATCTGTTCCTGCTTTTCAATGTCTGCGGTGACGTCTCTGCCGGTACCTATGTAGCGCTCTACCTTGCCGTCACGGTCATAGGTGAATGGCGTATCGCGGAATTTAATCACCCGGATTTCGCCATCGACATTCAGAAAACGGGCGGTGGTTTCAATGGTTTGGCCATTGATGGAATTTCTGATGTTTCTGAGTCCGTCGCGGCAGCGTGCGAGGTCGTCTTCAATGACGTAATCCATCCAGCTGCGTTCAATGTATTCGCGGCTATCCGGGAACCCTAAGAGTTGCGCAACGTGACGGTTAGAAAAAATGGTTTTCTGTTCCAGGCGGTCGTTAACGTCGAGTACGTAAACCACATCGGGCATGGCCTCCATGACATGCATCCAGAACGCTTCGCGTTCACGGATTTTTTCAGTTGCCTGCTTGCGCTCAGTGATATCCAGCATGGTCAGCAACACCTGATGACTGGCATTCGTGCGGAAGCTGATACTCGCCCAGATATCGATTGAGCGGCCATTACGGTCGCGCAGGGTGAGCTCGCATTCGTTTTGCTGCAGCCGGAGAGACTGACTGCTGGTCAGCGCTTTCAGTAGAGGCGTCAGGGATTCTGGATGGCGCTGATAATGTGCCCCCATTGCTTCGGCGGTATCGAAATCGCCCAGCTGCAGGGTCGCTTCATTGACGCTGACTACTTTCAGCGTTTCAACATTGCCATCAAATTCGCTCAGATCCAGAAGGCCATGAGCAATACCGGCTTCTTCAAACAGGGTTTTGTAGCGGGTTCTGCTATGTTCCAGTGCCGCTTTCGCCTGCTCTGATTCGGTGATGTCCCTGAGTAACCAGACATAGCCACTGACTTGCTTGTTGTCGTAAAGCATCTGCATTTTCTGCTCGAGAATATGCTTTCCGCCAGTGTGTGGGACGTGCATAACACGTTGATCAGGTTTCAGGCCTTCAATCGCTTCCGGTGTCAGCCCTGTGTTCCAGAGGGCGTCTGATGCTGGCCAAATATCAGTCAGAGGCATACCCAGAACCGGCTCTGGCTCTGCGCGACCAAGCAACGACAGAGCTTTGGGATTCAGGTAATCAATATTGCCTTTGTGGTCGGTGGAGATGAAGGCTTCATCAATAGAGCGTAAAACTCTGTCGGCGCGTCGTTCGGTCTCTTGTGTGGCCTTTTGCAGGGCAACAACGGCTTCACCTTGCTGGCTCAGGTAACGACGTAAAACGACGAGAAGGATGGCGAACACCACCAGAAAAGTGGCCGGTATACGGATGCTTTCAATAACCTGTTGCTTCCAGTACCCCTGAACAGGCAGAGCCAGAATATCCCAGGGCGACATTGGAATATTGTCGCGATAGAGAATGTTGTCGGTCTCGTTTTGTGTCAGAGGACTAGGGTGCAGCGTGTCTGAATAGAACTGCTCGCGGATAGACACTGTGTTATCTCGGCGATCAAAAAGCACCATTTCGAACCCATTAAATCCGCCCCTGAAAATGATTTCTGAGAGGTGACTGTATGCGCGACGGGATACCATAATCATGGGGCCGTTGCTGGTGTTGAAGCGCGTACCAACGTAGTAACCGCCCAGGTGGCCATAGCGTAATGAAAAAATGGCTTTGTCTAATCCCTGCGCACGTAATTCGTTTTCAATATCACTGGTTTCACTCGGGCTCAGCAGGCTGCCGTAGTGGTTGAGTACTTTGCCGTTTTCATCGGTAACAAAAAAACCGGTCGCATTGAAAATCGCTGCACTGACGTGTCCCCACAGGTCGTCGGTGTCGGCGGCCTCCGGGTGAGTGGCATACACTTCGAGCTGATCGCCATAACTGCGAGTGAATATCTGGTTAGCGTGAAGCCCTGCTTTAATGATCAGTTCTGACTGGCGCTTGTAATGGTCGAGCGTCCGTTCGATGTCAATGCTGTAGGCGTGCCGTGCGGTCTGCCATTGCTGCCAGCTCTGAAAACTGAGAACGACAGTCAAAAATATAAAGCTCAGCACAAACAGGGGAGTATTTGCCCGGTGAGTGGCGGCTGAGTGAAGTTTAGCCTCTGGGGCTCCATGATGCGGGAGCATGTAAAGCGGTGTCCGTTAACGACTGATTATGGTTATTAACCTTAGTCATTGTCTGTCACCTTCACAACCAGAGACCCATCATAATGGGCTTTATTTGCCTTTCTATGGGCTTTTCAGTAGCGTTGCGGCGAAATACATTGCGGAGGCGATGCCCATGGCACAGTACGTATTCACTATGAACCGCTTAGGGAAGATTGTTCCACCTAAGCGACAGATCCTGCGTGACATCTCTTTGTCCTTTTTTCCGGGCGCTAAAATTGGCGTTCTGGGCCTGAATGGTGCAGGTAAATCAACCCTGCTCAAAATCATGGCGGGCATTGATACTGATATTATCGGTGAGGCTCGTCCTCAGCCGGACCTCAATATTGGTTACCTTCCTCAGGAGCCAGAGCTCGATCCGGCGAAAGACGTGCGCGGCAACGTTGAAGATGGTCTCAGCGAGCTGATGAATGCCAAGGCCGAGCTTGAACAGGTGTATGCCGCTTATGCTGAGCCTGATGCGGATTTCGATGAATTGGCAAAAAAACAGGGCAAGCTGGAAGCCATTATTGAAGCGTCTGATGGCCACGATGTTGATCGGCAGATGGAAATCGCCGCCGATGCCCTGCGCCTGCCGCCATGGGATGCGGATGTCACTAAGCTGTCTGGTGGTGAGCGCCGTCGTGTCGCGCTGTGTCGTCTGCTGATGTCCAAGCCAGATATGTTGCTTCTGGACGAACCGACCAACCACCTGGATGCTGAATCAGTCGGTTGGCTGGAGAAATTCCTCGAAGAATACCCAGGCACCGTCGTGGCCATTACCCACGACCGTTACTTTCTCGATAACTGTGCGGAATGGATTCTCGAACTCGACCGCGGCCACGGC
>NZ_DFQB01000028.1:23756-66511 GCF_002377545.1 Thalassolituus sp. UBA3500
ACTCGACCGCGGCCACGGCATTCCTTATCAGGGCAACTACACCACCTGGCTTGAAGCGAAAGAAAAGCGATTAGAGCAGGAGAAGAAAGAAGAAGAAGCCCACACCAAAGCGATCAAGCATGAGCTGGAGTGGGTACGCAAAGGTGCAAAAGGTCGTCAGGCTAAGAGCAAAGCGCGCCTGGCTCGCTTCGAAGAAATGAACTCCCGTGAGTTCCAGACCCGTAACGAAACCAACGAAATCTACATTCCACCGGGTCCGCGTCTGGGCGACAAGGTCATCGAGTTCCACAACGTGACTAAGTCGTTCGGTGACCGCGTTCTGATCGATAATCTCGATTTCGCCGTGCCACCGGGTGCGATTGTCGGCATCGTCGGCGGTAACGGTGCAGGTAAGTCGACTTTGTTCCGTATGATTGCGGGTACAGAGCAGCCAGACTCAGGCGAAGTGGTCATCGGTGAGACCGTGAAGCTGGCCTTCGTTGAACAGCTTCGTGACGAACTCGATGACAGTAAAACCGTGTGGGAATCTATTTCTGACGGCCTCGACATGCTCGATATCAACGGCAAAGAGTACCCAAGCCGTGCTTATATCGGTCGCTTTAACTTTAAAGGTGGTGACCAGCAGAAGCGCGTCGGTGAGCTGTCTGGTGGTGAGCGAGGACGTCTGCAACTGGCGTATACGCTGAAGCAGGGCGCTAATGTACTGCTGCTCGATGAACCGTCTAACGACCTCGATGTCGAAACTTTGCGTGCGCTGGAAGAGGCCATTGATGCCTTCCCGGGTACCGTGATGGTGGTGTCGCACGACCGCTGGTTCCTGGATCGTATTGCGACCCACATTCTGGCGTATGAAGGCGACTCGAAAGTGACCTTCTTCGACGGTAACTACACTGAATACGAAGAGGATCGTAAAAAGCGCCTGGGCAGTGATGCGCAACCTAAGCGTATGAAATATAAACGTTTAGCCTGATAGTTCGGTCAGATCGCTGAAAAGTGACCTGACTGGAATAAATCGCATTCGCGAGCTTGCGGTTTTGCCATAACAGGCTAAACCTGTTGTATCCCAAACAGGAAACAACCATGGAACAACGACAAGCAAAGCGCGTTCACCTGTTTCAACGGGTTCAGGTAGACGACGGCACTCAGAAGCTTGAAACCTTCTGTCTGGATATCAGCATGCGAGGCATCCTGCTGGTCATACCAGAAAACGTCAGCTGGCAGCTGGAGCAATCGCTGAAGATCAGCCTGACGCTGGAAAACGGCGGTATTATTGATATGGACTGTTCTTTGGTTCATATCGATGATGATGTTGTAGGGTGTGCCTGCGATTCGATGGATTTCGAGAGTCAGGAAACTTTGCGAGGTGTACTTGAAAGCAGTCTTGAAGTGCCTTCTCAGGCAAACCGTGAACTTGCAGAACTGATTTCCTTTCCTGGCGGTAAATCCTGATTTTTAGCCCTGAGCAGTGATGAACCCCGGCGTGTTATAGTCGGGGTTTTACCTTGTTGCAGGTCGATTATGTTTACCCCTTCCCTTGATGGTGCGCCATTTTCATCGCCGGTTGGCAAGATTGTGTGCATTGGCCGTAACTATGCGGCACATACAGCAGAACTGAATAATCCGGTTCCCGACACCCCTGTTTTGTTTATTAAACCGGCCGATGCCGCATGCGACCTGCAGGCGCCGTTAAGCATTCCTCTGTCTCAGGGCGATGTGCATCACGAACTCGAAGTGGCGGTATTGATCGGCCAGAGGCTGACAGCTGCGTCTGAAGCTGATGTCGCTTCCGCGCTGGCCGGTATCGGTCTTGGGCTTGATCTGACCCTGCGGGATGTTCAATCCGTATTAAAAGAGAAAGGCCTGCCCTGGGAGCGCGCAAAAGCGTTCGACGGTTCGTGCCCTCTGAGCCCATTTGTATCTGCGGCGCGGGTATCTGACTGGCAGAACCTGAATTTCTCCTTGCATCGTAATGGTGCTCAGCAACAGTCAGGCAATAGTTCCGATATGCTGAATCCCGTTCTTTCTCTGATTGCTCATATGTCTCAGACTTTTACCCTGAACCCCGGCGATGTCGTCATGACGGGTACCCCTCCGGGGGTCGGGCCACTTGAAGCTGGCGATACTCTCGAACTGTCGTTAGAGGACTGGATATTGGTCACGACGAGCGTTTCGAGTCCAGATTCTGTGGAGGCCAAGTCATGAATCCTTGTGATCAGCCGGGATTAACTCCGGTCGATACAGCAATTGAGTATCTGTTATCGCAGGTAACGCCCGTTAGGGAGCAGGAGCTCTGCCCGCTTGAGCAGGCGTGTGGTCGTGTGCTGGCCAAGGACGTGATCAGCCCTGTGAATGTTCCCCCTGCGGATAACTCAGCCATGGATGGGTACGCTGTGAATCCTGGTTCTCTTGATAGTGGGCGTACGCCAATCGGTCTTTTCCGTCAGCGTGGCATCGTTCTGGCTGGTGAGGTCTTTGAAGGTGTACTCAGCGCTGGTGAATGCGTTCGTATTATGACCGGAGCCGTTGTTCCTGACGGCGCTAAGCTTGTGGTGATGCAGGAAAATACCGAGGTGGTGGATGCCGGTGTGCGGGTCGATCACCCGGAGTCTCTTCGCGACGGCGATAATATTCGTCGTGCCGGAGAGGATATCCGCCATGGCGAGGTTGTTCTGGCTGCAGGGCGTCGCCTGACCCCAGCTGATTGTGGTCTTCTCGCCAGCATTGGCATTGCTGATGTCGATGTTGTAAGACCGTTGCGAGTCAGTCTGTTAACTACAGGCGACGAGTTGGTAGCTCCAGGCAGTGAGTTACCTGCTGGAAAAATCTACGAGAGCAATTCCTTTGTATTGCGGCCGATTCTTGCGCGACTGGGTGCTGAGATATCTGCAGTTACTGCGGTGAGCGATACGCTTGAAGCTATTCAGGAAGCGCTGGAGACAGCCGCCGCGGATGCCGACATCATTATTACCAGCGGTGGCGTATCTGTCGGCGAAGCGGATTTTACCCGCACTGCGGTCGAGGCTCTGGGTAAGTTGGATCTCTGGAAGCTGGCGATGAAGCCGGGCAAACCGTTGGCGTTTGGGCGAATCGGCAAAACGCTCTTTCTGGGGCTGCCCGGTAACCCTGTATCGGCCCTAGTAACCCTACACCAGATCGGGCTGCCTGTGTTACGCAGCCTTTCTGGCGAGACGATATCTCCGCCTGTACGCATACCGGCTATTGCCAGCGAGCGCTTGAAAAAGCGTCCGGGTCGGGCGGATTACCAACGAGGCATTGCTGAATTACATGACGCTGGCCAGTGGCAGGTACGCAGTACAGGGCAGCAGGGCTCGGGAATTCTAAGTTCCGTCAGTAAAGCGAACTGTTTTATTGTGCTTGAGCAGGAGCGAGGCCATGTCGAGCCGGGCGAGACGGTGATGGTCGAAATGTTTGATCAATGGCTCAGCTGAAGTCGGATGTAGAGCGTGAAGAAAACAAAAAGCCCCGGCAACATGAGTTCCCGGGGCTTTTTTATGGTCAGGGCTGACCAGTGAATCAGCGTTCCAGATACTGGATCTTGTCTGGTACACCGTCCCATTCTTCTGCGTCTGGCAGAGGATCTTTCTGCTCAGTAATGTTGTTGTCAGCCCACTCTTCAGACAACTCAGCATTGAGTTCAATATACTGTTCCTGTCCTGCTGGAACTTCGTCCTCAGAGAAAATCGCTTCGGCAGGACACTCTGGCTCACAGAGTGCGCAGTCAATACACTCGTCCGGGTGAATAACGAGGAAGTTCGGGCCTTCGTAGAAGCAGTCTACCGGGCAGACTTCAACACAGTCTGTGTACTTACACTTAACGCAGTTATCGGTTACGACGAAGGTCATCTGATCTTCTCCTGAATCATCATTCGGGGCTCTTCGGCCCTGCTTATCACGGTTGCGGGTATTCTAGGTAGTCGGCGATGGTCAGGCAAGGCGCCGGGTCTTCTTTTGTTGGGGAAAATTCGGGAGACACCGTTCGGTTATACCGAACAATGCTCCTCATTTATCCTCTATATCAGGTCCTTCAATGAGTAGACCAGCTCCAGTGCCTGTCGCGGTGTCAGGTCATCCGGATTAACCTTTGCCAGTGCCTCTTCAGCCGGGCTGGGGCCTGCGGCAAAAAGATCGGACTGCATTGGTGCCGGTTCGCTGTTGCGCCCGGTTTTGATGGGTACGACAGGCGTGACTGGGCCTGTTTGCTGCTCGAGTTGTGCCAGTTGTTGACGGGCATTGGAGATAACGGCAGGTGGAACCCCCGCCAGCTGTGCGACCTGTAAGCCGTAACTCTGATTGGCCGGGCCTTCCTCCACACTGTGCAGAAAGATAATCCGCTCATCGTGCTCGGTCGCCTTAAGGTGAACATTGATGGTGTTGGTGTATTGCTCGGGCAGAGCGGTCATTTCGAAGTAATGCGTCGCGAACAGCGTAAAAGCTTCGGTATTCTCGGCGAGATGAGCGGCGGCTGCCCAGGCGAGGGACAGGCCATCAAAGGTTGAAGTGCCGCGTCCGACTTCGTCCATTAACACCAGGCTGTCGCACGTGGCGTTATGCAGGATATTGGCAGTTTCTGTCATCTCGACCATAAAGGTAGAGCGACCACCGGCGACGTCGTCAGCCGAACCCATGCGGGTGAAAATACGGTCGATGGGTCCGAGCTTGCAGAATTCAGCCGGTACGTAAGAGCCGATGTGTGCCAGCAAGGTGATCAGGGCAACCTGACGCATGTAGGTCGATTTACCGCCCATGTTCGGCCCGGTAATAATCTGCATGCGGCGTTCGCCATCCAGGCAGGTATCGTTGGCGACAAACGGATCGGTAATCAATGATTCGACCACCGGATGACGCCCCTGGCGGATATCAACCACACTGTCATCAACCAACTCCGGAGCATTAAGGCGGAGTGTCTCTGCCCGTTCCGCCAGGCAGGTAAGCACATCAAGTTCCGACAGGGCAGCTGCAGCTACCTGCAGTGGGATAAGGTCTTCAGCGAGGTCTGTGAGCAAGGCGTCGTAGAGCATTTTTTCACGGCTGAGTGCCCGTGCTTTCGCGCTCAGCGCTTTATCTTCGAATTCTTTCAGCTCCGGGGTGATAAAGCGTTCGGCGTTCTTCAGTGTCTGGCGACGGATATACTCGGTGGGCGCAGACTCAGACTGCGCCTTGCTGATTTCAATGTAGTAACCGTGCACACGGTTGTAACCCACCTTGAGGGTACTGATGCCTGTGCGTTCACGTTCGCGTTCTTCCAGTTTAACCAGATAGTCGCCTGCGTTCTCACTGAGGGAACGTAGTTCATCAAGCTCAGCGTCATAGCCTTCTGCGATGACACCACCGTCGCGGATAACGACCGGCGGGTTATCTATAATCGCTGCTTGTAAACGGCTCACCCATTGCGGAAATTCTGGGGCTCGCTCACAGATATCGGTTCCGAGGGGCGCTTCCAGTTCAGACAGCCGCTGACGTATGTCCGGAATAACCGCAAGTGCATCACGCAGCCTTGCAAGGTCGCGGGGACGGGCGGAGCCCAGGGCCACACGAGAGAGAATACGTTCAATATCACCGACCTGCTTAAGATGCTGATGCAGATCTTCATGCGCGTATTGTTGCAGGCATTGTGCGATCAGGTTTTGGCGAAGCCCCAGAATCGTATGATCGCGCAGCGGACGATTGAGCCAGCGGCGCAACAAGCGGCTTCCCATTGCAGTGGCTGTTTTATCGAGCACCCAGGCGAGCGTGTAGAGATTGTCGCCTTTCTGGTTGATGTCGATTTCGAGATTACGGCGGCTGGCCGGGTCGATGATGATGGCATCGTCTGGCTGCTCTACCGTTAAAGAACGAATATGGGGCAGGCTGTTGCGCTGCGTCTCTTGGGCATAGTTGAGCAGGGCGCCTGCGGCACGAATGGCTGTCTTCATGCCTTCGCAGCCAAAACCGCGCAGATCGCGGGTCTTCAACTGAGTCGTCAGCAGGCGCAGTGCCGTATCGGACTCATAATGCCATGGTGCTTGTTGGGTGGCACCGGCACGGTTGGCAACCGCCTCCGGAAAAATCTGATCTTCCGGCAGTAGCAATTCTGCCGGGCGGAGTCGTTCAATCTCTGCCAGTAGGGCATCCTCACCATCAACTTCAAACACACTGAAACGGCCAGATGAAATCTCAAGAACGGCAATGCCGTGGCGCTGTTGATGAGAGCACACAGAGACAAGCAGGTTATCCAGGTGCTCATCGAGCAGGGCTTCATCGGTCAGGGTGCCCGGCGTCAGAATACGCACAACTTTGCGCTCTACTGGGCCCTTGCTGGTGGCTGGGTCGCCAACCTGCTCTGCAATGGCAACCGATACGCCATTTTTAACCAGCTTCGCGATGTAGTTTTCTGCCGCGTGAAAGGGTACTCCAGCCATAGGAATGGGTTGTCCGCCACTCTGTCCACGGGCCGTCAGCGTAATATCGAGAATCTGCGCAGCGCGTTTGGCGTCATCGTAGAAAAGTTCGTAAAAGTCGCCCATTCGGTAAAACAGCAAGGTGTCCGGAAATTCAGACTTAATCTTGAAGTACTGCTGCATCATCGGGGTATGTGAAGACGCCTTGCTCATTCCTGTGTTTCCTTGGGCTTGAGGATGAGGGCGGATTGTACGGCAAACCTTTTTGATTCTGAAATGCGCTGCCGTACAAGGCGTACCGATACGACTGTCAACCCGCGGTAAAGCCACACAAAGACAATGTAACGGCAATGTAACTGAATGCGTTTTCAGGTATAAAAGCAATCATCAGAAATCTGTGACTGTCGAGGGCTTTATGTCCGGGGGACACACGTTTTATCACGATGTGATCAGATGGTCTGAAATGACAGCTTGTAAAGAAGAAGCGTGATCATCGCTCTGCCATGACAAGCTACAATTATGGAAATCAAAATAATACTGCGGCCGAAATGCCCAGCGGGCATTCGGTAACATTTGGAAAGTTGGCAGTATTCTAATTATTGAGCAATCGTAAGGACCCATAGATGTCCCGTTTTTTTAAGGCAAGTTGTATCGCCGCGTTGGCGTATGCCTCATCTCTTCACGCTGAAGAAGTGCTCCCACTCAGTAATTCACAAGTCACTGTTGATACCATGGCAGAGTTGCTTGCCGGGCCGGGCGTTTCGGTGTCTGGCGCAACATATTCGACAAGTTACCAGGTACGAACCGGGTGGTTTACTTACGTGTCGAACACTCAACAGGGCGGACAGTTCAGCGGATATAGCACTCTGTTTGGCAGTGCTTTTGATTCTGGCGTTATTCTCAGTACGGGGAATGTCGAATCGGTTGTTGGTTCGAATGACGCCTCAAACACCACAACAGCCTGGTCTAACAGTGCAGTAGATGACACTGATTTAGGTGATGGCCTTTACGACGTTGTTAAGTTCTCGTTCGACGTTGTTCCGGAAAATGACGTTTTAATTATCGACTTTATCTTCGGCTCGGAAGAGTACCTTGAGTATGTTGGCGACAGTTATAATGACCTTGCGCGCGTGCTGGTTAACGGTAACAACTGCGCACTTACGCCAGCGGGTGATGAAGTGCGGATTAATAATATCCACTCGCTGAATCTTCCTGCACCTGAGGGAGCTAACAACTATCCCAATAATACGGACGGCGTGAGCAACAGTGGTATCTATGTAGACAATACCAATAGTGGCATCAATACGGAGATGGATGGCTTCACGCGCAGGCTTTCCTGTCGTGTACCTGTGACTCCGGGTCAGAGCGTCAACGTCGTTACTGGCCTCGCAGATGTCAGTGATGCAGGTTACGATACCTGGATCTTTTTCAGAGCAGATAGTATACGTTCTGAGCCTATCAGTGATTATGGCGATGCCCCGGATAGTTACGGAACCTTGGCTTCATCGGGCGGTGCCGAGCACGACATCGTTGAAGGTGTGCATTTAGGGCCTGTAGGCTTGACAGGTGACGTTGATGGCTTTGTTGACGGAGTTGATGACTCTCAAGGTGGAGCCGTAGATGACGCAGACAATGCTTTAATTGATGTTCCGAATATCAGCCTTTCCGAGACGAGCTATAGTGTCACTTTTGCTGCTACCTCCATTAACGGCAGCAGTTCGGATGTCGTGGGGTGGATTGATTTTGACCGTGACGGGCAGTTTCAGCCGGATGAGGCGTCTACTTTAGCGCTGGTAGATAGTGATTCGTACGAAGTGCCGGTTACGCTGACCTGGAATGACATTGGAACAGCCGGCGCAGACGTTGTTGCTGGCCCAACATACCTCCGTTTACGTATTGCCAACCTGGGGCTTACAGCATCTACGCCGGCGGGGGCATTTGCTTCGGGTGAAGTCGAAGATTATTTCGTAATTATTTCGGACGGCATGAGCCCCTCTATCTCAGGTTTAACAAGGTTGAACCCGGCGGAGGAATTTACTAACTCAAGCGCCGTTACCTTCCGTGTCAGCTTTTCGGAATACGTTGAGAATATTGACACTACTGATTTCGTTACGACGCTCGGAACGATAGCGTCCGTAACGCCTGTTTCTGAAACCGTGTTCGATGTTACCGTTTCTAGTATTTCGGGAGCTAATGGCACACTGGCACTGTCCCTTTCAGACGCTCAGAACATTGTTGATGCTGAGGGCAATGCAGCTTCCGTCACACTCCCTGCTGATGCAGAAACCTACACGCTTGACCAGACCGCACCAGCCGCGCCTGTTGTCTCTTCCATCTCGGCCGACACTGGTTTATCCGACAGTGATCAGGTTACTAACGACACATCTCTGGTTTTCTCTGGTACTGCAGAAGCGGGAAGCACCGTTGCTGTTCGTATCGACGGTAATCAGGTCGCAACCGTGGTTGCCGATGCCAGTGGAAGCTGGTCGTATGATCACTCAGATACAGAGCTTGATGACGCGATATACTCAGTAACTGCAATCGCGACTGACAGTGCGGGCAATACCAGTGGCGAATCTGATTCATTGACTGTCGTCGTCGATACCGCCGCGCCTGCTCCTACGGCAATCACGGGTATCAGTGACGATACCGGGCGTTCGAACAGTGATGCTCTGACTAACGATACTACGCTGGTACTCACAGGGCAGGCGACTGCGAATCAGCGTATTTCAGTGTTTGTCGATGGCGGCTTTGCTGGTTTTGTGGACACCGACCCAACTGGGGCATGGGCCTATGATTACTCGTTCGTAAGCCTGAGTGACGGAGAGCATGTCTTTACGACGGTGGCGTCTGATATCGCGGGCAACACGTCGACGGAGTCAGCATACACAGTGACTGTCGATACCGAAGCCTCTGCAGCGCCTGTGATTTCAGCAATATCTGATGATACGGGTACGCCGGGCGATGGTATTACCAGTGACAATACTCTACGCATTCTGGGTACAGCAGAAGCGTTTGATGATGTGGTTGTTTCAATGGACGGTAGCGTCGTTGGCACTGTCCAGGCAGACGGTAATGGCGATTGGGTTTATGACAACCGGGCAGTCGTTCTGGACGACGGCAGCTATGTGATCACTGCCGTGGCAGTGGATGCTGCAGGCAATGGATCTGCTGTGTCTGATAATTACTCCATAACTGTTGATACGACGGGCCCTGTAACGCCAGCCATCACTGCAATCACCGATGATACGGGCGTTGCGGATGGCATTACTTCCGATGCGACTCTGCTTATCCGTGGTAGTGGCGGAGCTGACACCAGAATTACGGTCTTCCTCGATGGCGCTGCTATCGGAACCACGACTACCACGGCTGCGGGTAGCTGGACGTTTGATTACTCTGGCGTAGAGCTTACTGAAGGCACCTATCAGCTGACAGCCCAGGCAGAGAGTCTGGCAGGCCTGATGAGTCCTCTTTCTGTGGCTTACTCTCTTATCGTGGATCAGACAGCACCGGACGCACCGCTGGTTTCTTCTGTGACTGAAGATACTGGCATCGCCGGGGATCAGGTCACTTTTGATAACACGCTGATTCTGAGTGGCACCGCAGAAGCGGGAGCCGATCTTGATATCCGGATTGATGGCGCTCTCGTCGGTATGGTGAAGGCGAACGCTAGTGGAGATTGGACGTTCGACTATTCCGGGATCGTGCTGGCGGATGGTTCGCATCAGATCACTGCCATCGCCACTGACATCGCAGGTAATCAGAGCAACGAGTCGTCAGCACTTGTGTTGGTTGTTGATACGCAGGCACCTGATGCGCCTATCGTCAGTGGCATTCTTGATGATACCGGCGCATCGGCTGCCGACGGCGTGACGTCAGACAACGTTGTTGTGTATGTGGGAACGGCAGAAGCGGGCAGCGATATTGATATCCTGCTGGATGGTAGCGTTATTGGTTCGACTCAAGCGGGTGACGCGGGTCAATGGCAGTTTGATAGCGCTCCGCAGGCGTTGCCAGATGGCACGTATCAGGTGATTGCGCGAAGTCGAGATTTGGCTGGTAACCAGTCAGACAGTCAGCCTTTGCAGCTTGTCATTGATACCACTGTGCCAGCGCCAGCGACTCTCGCGGGTATCAGTGATGATACGGCGACGCCAAATGATCGTATTACGGCGGATAACGAACTGATTATTTCGGGTTCGTCGGAGCCATCAAGCCAGATCGAGGTCTTTGTCAATGGTAATCCTGCGGGCGTTGTTGCGGCTGACGAAGCGGGCCAGTGGCAGCTGGATTACACCGACGTCGCTCTGACGGACGGCGAGTATCAGATCACAAATCAGGTCACTGACCTGGCTGGCAATACCGGCGTTGTTTCTGCGCCTGTTCTGGTCGTGGTCGATACGACCACGCCAGAAGCGCCTTCCATTACTGGGATTTCAGGCGACACAGGCGCCGACAGCAACGACGGCCTGACCTCTGATAATAGTCTGGTGATCAGCGGTACAAGTGAGCCGGGAGCAGAGATTAACATTTATCGTGATGGTAGCCTGATCGGCAACGTTATCGCCAATGCGTCCGGTGAGTGGAGTCTCGACTATGGGCAGACCGCACTGGATGATGGTGAGTATTCACTGACGGCCACTGCCACGGATGCCGCGGGTAACCTCTCTGGATTGTCAGAGTCGTTCGCTATTACGATTGATACCATTGATCCGGTTGAGCTGTCGCTTACCCAGGATGGCACCACGATTGTGGATTATACGCCGGAGCTGTCTGGTAATGCAGAAGCAGGAACTCAGATTACAGTATCCGTGAATGGCAATGATTACGAAACCAGCGCAGATACGAATGGCCTCTGGAGCATTACCCTTGTCGATGCGCTGGATAACGGTAGCTATCCAGTGACCGTGGTGTCTGAAGATGGGGCAGGAAATACGCGCGAAATCATTGGCCAGATCACCATTGAAGTGCTGGTCAGCGCTGACAATTCATCCACCTCTGCAACGCCTTTGTCGGTTCCTGCCGATGGTTCTTCTGCATCAGTAATCAAGGTCATTGTTCGTGACACTGCAGGCGACATAGTGACTGAGGTACCGGCCGAGTTCACCACGGATCTGGGGGCACTCTCTGCCGTGACAGATCAGGGCAACGGTGTTTACACCGTTGAACTGACTTCGCTTTTTGAGGTGGGCACTGGGACGGTATCCATCAGTGCTGCAGGCGAAGCTCTGACGCCAGTGATGATTGAATTCTTTGCTGCAGACGGTGATGGCGATGGCCTGACCGACCTTGATGAAGACAGAAATGGCGATGGCGATCCAACCAACGACGACCTCGATCGCGACGGCACACCAGATTACCTTGACGACGACGATGATGGTGATGGCCGTACGACGGAAGAGGAAGATGTTAATGGTGACGGCGATCCAACCAATGACGATAGCGATGGCGATGGTATCCCGGACTATCTAGACCGTGATGACGACAGTACCGATGGTACCAACGACAGCGATGATGACGGCATCCCGGATACCGTTGAATGTCCGGATGGCATTCCTTGTCAGGACAGTGATGCGGACGGTATCCCGGATTACATGGATGAAGACGACGACAACGATGGCATTCTGTCAGCCGAAGAAGGCGGCGAGCGCGACTCTGATGCAGACGGCATGCCCGACTTCCGTGATGAAGACGATGACAACGATGGCATTCTGACGCGCGACGAAGACCTGAACGACGACGGTGATTTCACCAATGACGATCAGGACAGCGATGGCATCCCTGCGTACCTTGATCCGAACGACGCGGATGACACTAATGCAGGCGACAGCGACTCTGATGGAATTCCTGATGATGTCGAGTGTGCTTCCGGGCACCCATGTACTGACATCGATAACGATGGCATCCCCGATTTCGCTGACGCCGACGACGATGCTGATGGTATCCCGACGCTGAGCGAAGGTTCAAATCGTGACACCGATGGCGATGCTGTTCCTGATTATCTGGATCGCGATGATGATGGCGATGGCATCGCCACAATTGACGAAGATAGCAATACCGATGGCGACGCGAATCCTGCGACGACGCCGGGGCCGGATGCAGACAATGACGGAATCCCAGCGTATCTGGACCCTAACGACAGCCTGACGGCGGCGCCTGGTGATGCTGACGATGACGGCATCACAGATGATCGTGAATGTGCTTCTGGTCTGCCGTGCCGTGATAGCGACAACGATGGTCGTCCGGACTATATGGATTCAGACGATGACAACGATGGAATTCCTACCCGTACTGAAGGCGCCGAAACCGACTCTGATGGTAACGGTGTCGAAGATTATCTTGATAATGACGATGATGGTGATGGCACTCTGACCCGCGATGAAGATGCTGACACAGATCTTGATGGGAATGCCGCGACCAATCCGGGCCCGGATGCAGACAGCGATGGTATACCAGCGTATCTCGATCCTAACGATGGTGAGGCTGGAGTAGGTGATTCGGATGGCGATGGTATCGCGGACAACACCGAGTGTGGTACCGCGTTACCGTGCCAGGATACCGACTTCGACGGCATTCCTGATTTCCGCGATGAAGACGATGACGGGGACAGCATTCCAACCACTCAGGAAGCGCCGGGGCGTGATACCGACGGAGATAATATCCCGGATTACCTCGACGCTGATGACGACGGTGATGACATTCCAACACCGACGGAAGATGCGAATACTGACCTCGATAACAATGCGGCGACCAATGCCGGACCTGATTCAGACGGTGACGGCATTCCGGCCTACCTCGACGCTAACGACGGTGTAAGTACGTCACCGGGCGACGGCGATGGAGACGGTATTCCAGACAACATTGAGTGCCCGACAGGGGTTCCTTGTATCGATCGTGATTTCGATGGCGTGCCGGATTACATGGATGCCGATGACGACGGCGATGGTATACCGACTGCAGACGAAGACGCGGACCTGGATGGCGACGGCAACCCAGCCACCAATCCAGGGCCTGACGGCGACGATGACGGCGTGCCTGATTACCTTGATCCTGACAGTACCGATGACGATGGCGATGGCCTGACCAATCTGGAAGAGGACGCCAATGGCGATGGTAATCCGGATAACGATGACCTCGATCGAGACGGTATTCCTGACTACCTCGACCCTGACGATGATGGCGATGGCCGTACAACGGCCGAAGAAGATCTGAACGGGAATGGCAATCCGCGCGACGATGATGCAGACGGTGACGGCATTCCAGCGTATCTGGACCCGAACGACGAACTGAACGGCTCGCCGGGTGATGCTGATGGCGACGGTATCTTCGATGATCTTGAGTGTGACACTGGGTTCCCATGCCGGGATACCGATGGTGATGGCCTGCCTGATTATCTTGATGCTGATGACGACAACGATGGTGTGCCAAGCAGCATTGAGGGTTATGAGCGCGATACGGATAACGACGGTATACCAGACTTCCGCGACGCTGATGACGACGGCGATGGCGTGAATACACGCAGTGAAGACGATGACACCGATGGCGACGGTAATCCATCAACTCAGGCAGGCCCTGATTTCGATGAGGATACTATTCCAGCGTATCTGGACCCGAATGACAGCGACATCAGTGGGCCGGGTGACAGTGATAATGACACCCTGTCAGACCTTGCAGAGTGTCAGTCAGGCGCGCCATGTAAAGACACCGACCAGGACGGTCAGCCGGACTACTACGATCCGGATGACGACAATGATGGTCGTATGACCCGTGCCGAAGATCCGAACGACGATGGCAATCCGGCGAATGACGATACCGATGGTGATGGTATTCCTGACTACCTGGATCGTGACGATGACGGCGATGGCGTTCTATCCGATGAAGAAGGTAACGGTGACGCTGATAGCGACGGCATTCCGGATTATCTCGACCCGGATGGCAGCACAGCGTCAGGAACCGGCGGTGATTCTGATGGCGATGGAATTAATGACATTACAGAGTGCCCGACTGGTATCCCGTGTCGTGACACTGATGGTGATGGCACACCTGACTACGCCGATGACGACGACGACAATGACGGGCGTCCAACTCTGGAGGAAGGTCCGAACCGAGATACCGATGGTGATGGCATACCGGATTACCGTGATGAAGATGACGATAACGATGGGTTCAACACCATAGACGAGGGCACTGGTGACAGTGACGGTGATGGTATTCCGGATTATCTCGATCCATCCGCTGGCGATTCAGACGAAGATGGAGTTCCAGATGGTGCCGAGTGTCCGGACGGTGTTCCGTGTCGTGATACAGACGCCGATGGCGTTCCGGACTATCTCGACGAGGACGACGACGGTGATGGCATTCCTTCCATTGAGGAAGACCTGGGCGCGGATGGCAATCCTGTGAACGATGACACCGATGGTGACGGACAACCGGACTATCTGGATCGCGATGACGACAATGATGGTGTGCCGACGGATGACGAGCAGGGGCTGGATGCCGATAACGACGGTATCCCAGACTACCTCGATCCGGATGACAGTAACGAAGCCATGACTCCGGATGGTAGCGGTGATAGTGATCGCGACGGCGTGAGTGATGCCCGTGAGTGTCTGACCGGTATTCCTTGCCCAGACAGCGATGGAAACGGTGCTCCGGATTACCTGTCTGAGGATGATGACGGAGACGGTATTCCGACCGTGGACGAAGATCGCAATGGTGACGGTGATCCGTTGAACGACGATACCGATAATGACGGACGTCCAGACTACCGCGATCCTGACGACGACGGTGATGGTGTACCGACCGCAGAAGAAAATGAGGGCGACAGCGACTTTGATGGTATTCCGGATTATCTGGACCCGTCAGGTGGTGACTCGGACCGTGATGGCATCAGTGATGCTATTGAGTGTCCGGGGCTGATTCTCTGTTGGGACAGTGATGGCGATGATTTGCCGAACTTCCGCGATCCGGACGATGATGGCGATGGCGTTGCGACGGCATTTGAGGATGCCGACGGCGATGGTAATCCACGCAATGACGATACCGACAATGACGGTATCCCTGACTACCTTGATCCTGATGACGACAACGATGGCATCCTCACCAGCGAAGAAGGTGGCACAGGTGACGCCGATGACGACGGCATCCCGGATTACCGTGACCCGGACAGCAACAATGCTGCAGGTATGCCGGATGGTTCGGGCGACTCTGACGGTGATGGCATCAGTGACCGTCAAGAGTGCGGTACTGGCGTTGCATGTGCGGACTCCGATGGCGATGGTACGCCAGATTACATGCAGGTACCGGATGCCGAGCAGGCCCCTGAGCTGGTGGAGAATATCGTACCGGGTAAAGGGGAAGTGAATGCATCATTACCAGGCCTTGGTAGTCAGAGCCTGCTCTGGACATTGCTCAGCCTGCCGTTGGTGCTGATGCGCCGCGGAGCACGTAGACGCTCGCTTCTGAAGCCCGGTGCGTCACTCGTGTTCGCGATACTCACAATGTTGCCGCTGACCTCACAAGCCTTTGAATCGGAGGAGACGTACGTTGGTTTCGGGTTGGGGGTCAGCCGTCTGACACCGGGAACCAGCGATAGCGTCTATGACAACGTCGATGACTCCGGAGTGGGTTTTCAGTTGTTCGGTGGTTATCGCCTGAAAGAAGACCTCTCGGTTGAATTGCATTACACCGATCTCGGGAATGCAGTGCTTGAGGACGGTGATACAGGGGATGAATCTGACTTCGGTTACAGTGCTCTTGGCGCCGCATTGCACTGGTACCCCTGGCAGACCAGTTGGAACGGCAAAAACTCGCTGAACGCCTATCTTGAAGCTGGTCTGGCATCACTATCAACAGACTCTGACGTCGACTACAGCAAGGAAGCATCCATGGCTCTGGGGCTCGGCATAGGAATCGAGTACAGCTTCAAAGACAGTTGGACGGCGCGAATTTCAGGGCAGTCATTCACACGTGATGCTCACTTTGTGGGGCTGTCCGTTATGAAACGCTTTGGCACAAGTGAGCCGGTGCCGCAGCGTCGTCGGGTAGTTAAGCCGCGCCCATTGCCTAAGCCAGAACCCGTTCGTGAGCGGGTAGTCATCATGGCTGATAGCGATGACGACGGAATTGTCGATGATATTGATGATTGTCCGGGGACGCCTGCAGGCATGTCAGTGAACCACCGTGGATGCTCCGTACTGGATGCTCGCCTCGATGGTGTTTACTTTGCCAGCGGATCAGCCGAACTGACGCGCGGTGCAACCCGTGTTCTTGAGAAGGTCGCAGATACCTTGCTGGAGTACCCGGATGCCCGAATTGAAATTGGCGCTTATACCGACTCCCTCGGTGCAGCAGCAAATAACCAGCGCCTGTCAGAGCGCAGAGCGAACGCTGTGATGCAGTATCTGGTTAATATGGGCATTCAACCTATGCGTCTGGAGGCTCGAGGTTACGGCGAAGAAGACCCTATCGCCAGTAATGATACACCGCAGGGGCGCGCCGAAAATCGCCGTGTAGAAATTCGCGTAATTAAGTAGCCTGAGAATGACAGAACAGACATGCCAGGAGAGCATGTCTGTTCTCATTTCATCTGATATCCTGTGCCTCAGATACTGACGCCGGAAATATCATGCCCGCCATTGCCGATCTTCTGAGTGAACTGTCAGCACAGTTGTTAGCCCGCAAACTCAAGCTTGTCACCGCAGAATCCTGTACCGGAGGATTGATCGCTTCAGCCTGTACCGACCTGGCGGGAAGCAGTCAGTGGTTTGAGTGTGGCTTTGTCACCTATTCGAATGCAGCCAAAGAGCGCGATCTTGGTGTGCCCGCAGAAATATTGAATTCATACGGTGCGGTGAGTGAAGAAACCGTGAAAGCCATGGTGAAAGGCGCTGCGCGGTATGGAGACCTGAGCATCGCAGTCAGTGGTATCGCTGGCCCCGGTGGCGCTGTCGCGGGTAAACCCGTGGGTACCGTATGGATTGGCTGCGGCAGTGAGGAAGTTCAGCGAATAACCCTCTTTCAGTTTGACGGTGACCGGGACGCGGTCCGCCAGCAGTCTGTAGCAAAAGCGCTCGAGATGTTGCTGGAGTTCGTTAATGACGCCGCTCATTGATATTCACTTAAGTAAAAAAGTACTGAACAAATAACCAGTGTTTTGTTGACATTAGAAAACGCTGTGATTAAATACTGGTTAAATCTACAGTGATCAAAGATTGCTGGACAATATTCCTGATTAACGACTGAATACGACCAAGGAACCGACCATGGATCAGAACAAACAGAAAGCTCTGGATGCAGCCCTGGGCCAGATCGAACGCCAGTTCGGTAAAGGTGCCATCATGAAAATGGGTGAGCAGCCACGTGAAGCGATTCCGGCAATCTCCACAGGTTCTTTGAGTCTGGATATTGCGCTCGGTATTGGTGGTCTGCCAATGGGTCGTATTGTCGAAATCTACGGCCCGGAAAGCTCTGGTAAAACCACGATGTGTCTGTCTGCGATGGCTCAGGCACAGAAAGCGGGTAAAACCGTGGCAATTATTGATGCCGAACATGCGCTCGATCCACTGTATGCTGAAAAGCTGGGCATCGACCTGGATAGCCTTCTGGTCTCGCAGCCTGACACAGGCGAACAGGCACTGGAAATCTGTGACAGTCTGGTGCGTTCAGGCGCTGTTGACGTGATCGTCGTTGACTCTGTGGCGGCCTTGACGCCGAAGGCAGAGATTGAAGGTGAGATGGGTGATAGCCACGTTGGTCTGCAGGCTCGATTGATGTCTCAGGCGCTGCGTAAAATTACCGGTAACGTAAAAAATGCCAACTGCCTGGTTATCTTCATTAACCAGATTCGTATGAAAATCGGTGTTATGTTCGGCAGCCCAGAGACCACGACTGGCGGTAACGCACTGAAGTTCTACTCCTCTGTTCGCCTGGATATTCGCCGTACAGGCTCTGTAAAACAAGGTGATGAAATCGTCGGTAACGAAACGCGCGTTAAGGTGGTGAAGAACAAGGTATCTCCACCATTTAAGCAGGCAGAATTCCAGATCATGTACGGAAAAGGGATTTACCACATGGGTGAAGTTATTGATCTGGGCGTGAAGTGCGGTATTGTCGAGAAATCAGGCGCCTGGTACAGCTATCAGGGCGATAAGATCGGACAGGGCAAAGCGAACGCATCCCAGTACCTTGAGGATCATCCAGAGATGGCCGCTGACATCGAAGGTCAGATCCGTGCACAGCTTTTGAATGTACCATCAGAGCAGCCAGAGTCTGAGGATGCAGAAGCCGAAGCCTGAGCCTCTTGACTATGCTGGACTGAAACACGCGGCGGTAGATCTGCTCTCCCGCCGTGATTACTCTCGCCACGAACTGTGGCGAAAGCTCTCTCCTAAGGCAACTTCTGCCGACGACCTTGAACAGGTATTAGACGAACTTGCTGAAAGTAAGTGGCAGTCTGACGAGCGCTTTGCATCTATGTTTGTCCGTTCCCGCGCATCTCGTGGAGTAGGTCCTATGAGGCTGAAGCAAGAGTTGAAGGAAAAAGGTGTCGATGGTCAAACTGTCTCTTCTGCGTTTGAAGAGTCCGAGGAAAATTGGCACGAGAAAGCGCTTGAGGTGGCCCAAAGAAAGGCGCGTTCCATTGGTATTGATAGTCCCGATTTTAAAGCGAAGCTTTGGCGCTTTCTGTCATATCGCGGCTTCAGTAGCGATCAAATCAGCTCCGCCATCGACACCTTACTGCATGAAAGCTCTGAGTAATTCAGTTTATAGACGTAAATTCGTGCCTAACCGGGCAGTGTCGCCTCAGTCTATTGACTCAGATGGCGCAGGTACGGAACATTCGAGTTTGGCAGAAAAAGAACAAACGTTAACTGTCTGATTGTTCATAGGATTCGAATGTTGGGGAAGGATATGGCGCCGACTGCTCAGGTCGATATTGTACTGGTACAGCACCTGCTGAATTACTGGAACGGCCGCGGCGTGGATATGAATCAATTGTGGCCTATCCTGCGGATAGACCCAGAACTTCCACTTCCACGGTGGGTTGATACAGATCGTGTTGCAGATGCATACGATTTCGTCGCGCGTTTTCTTAATGATGAACTGCTGGCCTTTGACCTCGGTAACTATATGGCGCGCCGGGAGATGCCTTTGCAACGACTTCTGCGTTGCGCTCCGTCGCTACGCAAAGGTATCGAGGCTCTGATTCCGTATGTGTACCTGTCGACAGGCAGTCTACGCTACGAGATTGATACCTCTCAGAGCGATATAGTGCTCATTTCTGTAGAACGTCACCCAGAGCGCCATGTGTCGCCTCTGCAACTATCTGCCGCCGTGGTTATTATGGCTGGCGTTTGCCGTGATGCGTTGGGCGAAAGCTTTGAAGCTGAAGATCTCTGTATGCATCTCCCACAGAGTGAAATCGTGGATGCCGCAAAAGCGACCGATATTACCGGAATTCAGGTCGCGGCGACTGACGGCTTTTACATGCTGGAGATCAGTCAGGTGGCATGGAACCGGGCGGGACCCGATCCTCAGCCTGTGCTTTTCAAAAGTGTTCAACGTGAATTAATCCGCCAGGATCAGAGGTTCCGTGAACACCTGGCACTTTATTCTGAACTGAAAGATATTCTTGAAATGTGCCTGATCCGCAGAAATGTTTCTCAAGAAGGCGTCGCAGACCAGTTGGGAATCAGCGTGCGCAATCTTCAACGACGCTTGCGGGCTCTGGGGACTACTTATCAGAACTTATTAGACGAGGCGCGTCAGGGGCTTTCAATGAAACTTATCTGCGAAGGCGATATGCCTTTGTATGAGGTCGCTTATAAAGTGGGTTACACGGAGCCAAGTGCATTCTATAAAGCGTTCAGACGTTGGACTGGGTCAACGCCCGGCGATTACCGCCAGGCGTATCTTTCAACGATTAATGCAATTTCAACCGAGGACGAATAACTTTATTGATGTGTCCAACCAGCGTTAGCAGCAGGGTATGCCAATACCCGTGTAACGCAACCTGATGCAACCGATAAAGTGATACGTAGACCAGGCGTGCTAAGCGCCCCTCGATCATCATCGAACCTTTGGTGAGGTTCCCCATCAGGCTTCCAACCGTACTGTAGCGGCTGAGTGAAACCAGAGAGCCTTTGTCTTTGTAAACGAAATCCGGCATCGCTTTGCCCTTGTGGCGTGCACTCAGCGCTTTTACCAGGTGAGAAGACTGTTGATGAGCGGCTTGTGCGCGCGGTGGTACAGGCTTACCGGTTGCCTGATCAATCACGCTGCAGCAGTCACCCAGTGCAAAAATATCGTCGTCCTCTGTCTGCAGGCTGTTGTTTACCACAAGTTGATTGGCGCGGTTAGTCTCCAGCCCAAATTCTTTCATGAACTCAGGGGCTTTTACGCCTGCTGCCCAGACCCGGATCACCGCCGGAATCTGTTCGCCTGATTTATTCACAAAACCTGACTCCGTGACTTCGGTGATCATGGTCGACGTCAATACCTCAACCCCGAGTGATTCAAGCTCGCGAGTCGCGGCTGCGGATAGCCGCGGTGGTAGTGCCGGTAGAATTCGCTCACCGGCTTCGATTAAGCGCACCTTAAGTTGTTCTGGCGAGACATTCTTAAGACCGTACGAGGCCATGACCTCGGCGGTGTTGTACAGCTCGGCTGAAAGTTCTACGCCGGTTGCCCCCGCGCCAACAATCGCTACCTCAAGAGGGCGTGGTTCTTCAAGGTTGCTGCAGCGCAGAAACTCGTTAAGCAGTAATTTATGGAAGTGCTCGGCTTGATCCCGGCTATCCAGAAAAATACAGTGCTCTGCAGCGCCTTTCGTGCCGAAGTCGTTTGTGACACTTCCCAGCGCCATAACCAGGGTGTCGTAATCAACCGTTCGTTCGGGCAGCACTTCCTTGCCATTCTCATCGAGCATTGCCTGAAGAATAATGCGCTTATTGTCACGCTCTAAGCCGCTCATTCGTCCGATCTGAAAATGGAACCCGTGTTTTTTACCATGAGCTCGGTAGTTCAGTTCATCAATCCCCGAGTCCAGTGCGCCTGTGGCTACTTCGTGCAGTAATGGTTTCCAGAGGTGGGTTGGCGTGGCGTCAATTAACACGACTTCAGCCTTCTTTTTACGGCCGAGCTTGCGCCCAAGTTGAGTCGCTAATTCCAGTCCACCTGCGCCGCCGCCGACAATGACGATTCGTTGCATGGAGTACTCCCTATATATGAAATTGGCAGCATTATACGGGGAAACGGGAAAAAAGTCGGAGAATTGTGGCGGTTAACGACCCCCTTCTGTTAAAAGGAGGTTATTAGCCGCGCAACAAGAAATCAGGCTGGATGAGCAGAGAAGTGCTCAAGCAGGCGTTCAGAAACTTCGTCAGGCTTGTCGTGTGCAAGCCAGTGCGTCGCGTCCGGATAGGTTGTCAGTGAGCCATTTTCGAGAAACTTTTCACTGTCTCTCGCCATATCAAGTGTCAGAGCGAGGTCATGTTCACCCCAGAGAATCTGCGTCGGCGTTTTAATTTGATCGCCTTTTTTCGATTTGGGCTGGCTGCGCATCGCTGAGCGATAGTAGTTAACCATGGCACGCATCGCACCGGGGATTCGCCAGTGTTTTTGTAGCTCACGGAAATCTTCGTCGCTGTAACTGCCTTTATTCGACGTGCGCTTCAGGATATCCCGGAAAAAGAAGAACTTATTAAACGGCAAGGTCAGCTCAGGCAGACGCGGAATCTGAAAGTAAAAGACGTACCAGCTCTTCAGCATTTGTATCGGACTTTTACGTAACGTCCCAAGAAATACGGAAGGGTGAGGGACGTTCAGAATACTCAGGCTGGCCAGCTGTTCAGGTTTATTCAACGCGAACCACCAGGCGACCATGGCCCCCCAGTCGTGCCCGACGAGGTGAACTTTCTCGACGCCGGCGAAGCGGCGGATGGCGTCGACATCTTTAATCAGCTCATCGACGTGGTAGTCGCTCACGTCGGCAGGTTTGGATGAGTGTCCGTAGCCGCGCATATTGGGCACAAATACGCGATAACCGGCGTCTGCTAAAACAGGGATCTGGTGTCGCCAGGTACTCCAACATTCCGGAAATCCATGCAAAAGAATGACGACGTCACCGTCAGCAGGCCCTGCGTGCCGGGTTTCCAGTCCTATCGGGCCGTTATAAATGTGGGTAGTGTCCATGATGCCTCTCAATCAGCTGGGTTGTCTGCGGAGGTGGTGAGATCAATGATGCCAAGCATTTGTGCAGCTCCCGTCACCAGAACGGCGATGCAGATTACCTGGATTATTATTCTTAGTAATTTGGGTACACGCAGGAAAGCCAGGTGGTGTTTTATCATGCTCGGATGACCGAAGGGCCCAATGCCAAGATGGAGCATAGTAAGCGCCATAGCAGGGAGCATCATCAAATAAATCACACCGCTGTTTTCCATTGCTTTTAATCCTTATTCAGAGATTTAAGCGCACGCTGACAGTGCATCTGGTTGAGCGCATCTTCTGCATTGACTGGCTCAATAGCCATGCACGTGTTCAGTAGTTTGCGTATGTCTTTGCGAAAGTCATCCTCATCAAGACGGATCAGGCCAACAGAAAATTCGTTGTAAACGATCGCCATGTCAGGCAGCAGTTTCTGTGCTTTCTCGAAGTTCTCGATGGCGCTGCTCTCGGTAGCTCCGTAGGTAATGCTACCCAGAAACGAACCTACCCGCTCAACGATACCGGCTTCGAGACCGCCGCGCGTCAAAGGGTAAGCGCCGCGATCCGGTGCGTATTCCTGTAATTTATCCAGCTTGTCCTGGGCAATGGGGATATATCCCGAGCTACGGGCTTCTCCTGTGCTCATCAATTCAAGCATGCGTACTTTGGCGTAGACCAGTCCGAATTCTGCAAACCGGTATTCTGGTGCCAGTGCCAGGCCTTCGTTAGAAAGCGCTGCGGCCTCTTCGAACTCTTCCATTTTGTCATCGTGGTCATCGATCAGAAGGGTTGCGTGTACCAGGCGTGAGTAAATGGCTGGAACTTCTCCGACGGGCCCAAGCTGCATACCTAGTTCATAGGCTTTTTCGTATTGGCCTGAATAGTGTAGACGCCAGACTTCCTGGACGGCTTGAGCGAGGTCGGAATAGTCACTTTCCTGAATGGCTTTGAAGACCGCAGGGTGCGCTTCAGGGTCGGAGCCCAACACCATCATGTGATGTGCCAGGCGAGGGTAATCCGCCATCATGGATGTAATCCAGTCAACGTTCGGGTATTCGACCCGCGTTAACTTGGTCAGGCCTTGCCACTGTTGCTGCAGCTTATCTCCCGAAAAGTCGAACTGTTTAAGTTCTTCCGGGTAGTCTTTCCAGTCTGTGGAGAAGGCTGGAAGGCATAGAAATACGGAGAATGTAAAAACGAGAATGCGTTGCATAAAACCCCCAATAAAGAGGGCCAGTATACATACGCTTTGTTACCTTGGCGTGTGGTATTCCGCCAAAGCTTGAAGTGCCCCGGCGGCAGGGAACGACGAGCTTTGTCAGGAGTACTTTTCAGTTGAAAGCACAGCCGGCTTTAACGCCGAAGCCTTTCAGGATTCTTGCCAGAGGACAGAATCCGGTAAACGCCGCCTGCAACATATTCAGGCCCACGAACGCGGTAAACAGTAGCCAGTAAACAGAGTGCAGCTGAGATAGCGCCAGGCTGGCCAGAATGAATGAGCCAGCGATGGCAAAGACGAGGCGATCAATGTTCATGGAGTTTGACCTTTATAATGAGATAACCAAGTAGTTATATTATGCATTGTTTAAAAAACCGTCAAGCACTCCCTTGATGTGGGACTCAGGCCCACAAACCGCTATACTGCCCGGCTTATTATCTCTGAACTCGTTTGGAATCACGCAACCGTATGAAAAGCTCAGAAATCCGCCAGGCGTTCCTCGACTTCTTCGCATCGAAGGGACACGAAATCGTTGCATCCAGCCCACTGGTGCCGGGCAACGATCCGACGCTGCTGTTCACTAACGCCGGTATGGTGCAGTTTAAAGACTGCTTCCTTGGCAACGACGTGCGCAGTTACACCCGTGCCGCGTCCTCGCAGCGCTGTGTCCGTGCAGGCGGTAAGCACAATGACCTGGAAAACGTGGGTTATACGGCACGTCACCATACTTTCTTTGAAATGCTGGGTAACTTCAGCTTCGGAGATTACTTCAAAGAAGATGCGATCAGTTATGCGTGGGAATTCCTGACCTCAAAAGAATGGTTGAACCTGCCTGTCGAAAAACTGATGGTCACGGTGTATGCAGAAGACGACGAAGCGTTTGATATCTGGAATAAAAAGATGGGCATTCCAGAAGATAAGATCGTGCGTATCGGTGACAACAAAGGCGCACGTTACGCATCGGATAACTTCTGGCAGATGGGTGATACTGGTCCTTGCGGGCCGTGTACCGAGATTTTCTACGACCATGGCGAGCACATCTGGGGTGGGCCTCCGGGCACGCCAGAAGAAGACGGCGACCGGTTCATTGAAATCTGGAACAACGTTTTCATGCAGTTCGAGCGTAAAGCTGACGGCGAAATGCTGCCACTGCCTAAGCCTTCGGTTGATACCGGTATGGGGCTTGAGCGTATCTCGGCCATTATGCAGGGCGTGCACAGCAACTACGAAATCGATATTTTCCAGGCGTTGCTGAAAGCCGCAGGAGAACTGACCGGCTGTAAAGACACCGAGAACAAGTCACTGCGTGTGATTGCTGACCACATTCGTTCTACCAGCTTCCTGATTGTCGATGGTGTGCTGCCATCCAACGAAGGGCGTGGTTACGTTCTGCGTCGTATTATTCGTCGTGCAGTGCGTCATGGGCATATGCTGGGTGCGTCAGCAGGCTTCTTCAATAAGCTGGTTCCTGCCCTTTGTGAGCAAATGGGCGAGGCCTATCCTGAACTGGTTAATCTGTCTGAGCATGTTCAGAAAGTACTGCGTATTGAAGAAGAGCAGTTTGCTAAAACGCTCGATAAAGGGATGGCGATTCTCAACGATGCGATTGCAGACATGAGCGGTGACACGATTCCGGGTGAGACAGCGTTCAAACTCTACGACACCTACGGCTTCCCGCTCGACCTGACGGCGGATGTGGCGCGTGAACGTGACCTGAAGGTTGATGAAGACGGCTTCAACGTTGCGATGGAGAAACAGCGTGAAACAGCACGCGCTGCGGGTAACTTCTCTGCGGATTATGGCAAAGGTCTGGAACTCGACGGTGAAACCGGCTTCCTCGGTTACGAGTCGCTGGAAAATACTGGCACAGTGAAAGCTCTGTTTGTAGGTGGTGAAAAAATTGAGCAGCTGAACGCTGGCGATGAAGCTGTTCTGGTGCTCGACGAGACGGCTTTCTACGCAGAAAGCGGTGGTCAGGCAGGGGATACAGGCTTCCTGAAGGCGGATGGTGTTGTCTTCCAGGTGAAAGACACGACCAAAGAAGGAAAGAACCACCTGCACAAAGGTGTGCTGGTTGAAGGTTCTGTAGCCCTCGGTGATCAGCTGACCGCAAGCGTGGACGCAGAAAAGCGCGCCTCCACAGCTATTCACCATTCGGCGACGCACCTGTTGCACGCTGCACTGCGCAAGGTTCTGGGTGAACACGTCGCACAGAAAGGCTCTCTTGTAACCTACGACAAGTTGCGTTTTGACTTCTCTCACCTCGAAGCGGTGAAACCCGAAGAAATCAACGAGATTGAAACACTGGTGAATGCGCATATTCGCGCTAACACCCCTGTAGCAACACGCCTGATGAACATCGACGATGCCAAAGCGGCGGGCGCGATGGCTCTATTCGGCGAGAAGTACGACGACGAAGTTCGTGTCCTTTCTATGGGGGTGGATGACTTCTCAATTGAACTCTGTGGCGGTACTCACGCTCAACGCACCGGTGATATAGGCTTGCTCAAGATCAGCTCAGAGAGCGGTATTGCCGCGGGTATTCGCCGTATTGAAGCCGTAGTAGGGCAGGCTGCTCTTGATTTCGTAGCCCGTGAAGAAGCGACGCTGACAACCATCGCTCGCGCTCTGAAAGGCTCGACTGATAATGTGGGTGATAAAGTTGAACAACTCATCAGCCGTAGTCGCCAGTTGGAAAAAGAACTGGACGCACTGAAGAGTAAGCTCGCTTCCAGTGCTGGTTCAGATCTGGCAGGGCAGGCGAAAGACGTCAACGGCGTGAAAGTACTGGCTGCTGAACTTGAAGGCGCAGATGTCCCAGCGCTGCGCAACACCATGGATCAGCTAAAGAACAAGCTAGGTTCTGCTGTGATCATGCTGGCCTCTGCCAATGAAGGAAAAGTGACTCTGCTTGCCGGTGTGACTAAAGATCTGATTGGCAAGGCCAAGGCCGGAGATGCGGTAAAAGAGGTTGCGGCCTATGTTGATGGTCGTGGTGGTGGTAAGCCAGAAATGGCTCAGGCCGGAGGCCAGAAGCCAGAAGGCATTGCCGATGCGCTCAAAGCGTTCGAAGAGTGGACTTCAGCTAAGCTCTGATCGTCTGCCTTTGCTTTACCGAGAGCCCGCACTTGTGCGGGCTTTCTTGTTTTAGCGTACTAATTTCAGAGTCTGGCCTGAATTGTTGTGTATGTGGCAGAACAGTCTCGTCCAACGTCTACAGATTGCTTTTCTCGTGCTCCCATTTATTGTTTAATTGCGACCCTTTTGATCATTTGCGCAGATATCCCCATATGGCGTTGTACGTACAGAAATATGGCGGCACCTCGGTCGGCACGACGGAGCGTATTGAAGCCGTCGCAGATAAGCTGAAAGCTTTTCACGATGAGGGCCATCAGTTGGTGGTTGCTGTCTCAGCGATGAGCGGTGAAACGAATCGTCTGATCGGTCTGGCCGGTGCGATTACAGATAGCCCCTCTCCTCGTGAGATGGATGTTCTTGTATCGACAGGTGAGCAAGTCACGATTGCTCTTCTGGCTATGGCGCTGGAAAAACGTGGCATCACTGCGCGTTCATTTACTGGCTGGCAGGTCGGCATCAAAACCAACAATGCCTTTATGAAAGCCCGTATTGAAGATATTGAAACCAGTAAGATGCGTGAAGTTCTGGATAACGGCGGTATCTGCATTGTTGCTGGTTTTCAGGGCGTCGATGACGACAACAACATCACGACGTTGGGGCGTGGCGGCTCAGATACCACCGGTGTTGCTCTAGCTGCAGCACTGAAAGCTGATGAATGCCAGATCTACACTGACGTTGACGGTGTCTATACGACAGACCCCCGCGTGGTGTCGGCTGCGCGTCGTATGGAAACTGTGACATTTGAAGAAATGCTGGAAATGGCCAGCCTGGGGTCTAAAGTACTGCAGATCCGCTCGGTTGAATTTGCCGGTAAATACAAAGTTCCTTTGCGCGTGCTGTCCTCATTCAAAGATGGCAATGGCACACTGATTACAACCGAGGAGAACAGCTCCGTGGAAAAACCCGTTATCTCTGGTATTGCGTTTAACCGTGATGAAGCAAAAGTAACTGTCCAGGGTGTACCTGACGTACCGGGCGTAGCGTCACGAATCCTTGTTCCTGTCAGTGATGCGAACATTGAAGTCGATATGATCGTACAGAACGTCTCCGAAGACGGCTCGACTGACTTTACCTTTACCGTGCACCGCAACGACTATCAGAAAGCGCTGAAACTGCTGAAAGAGCTGGCTGCAGAGCTTAATGCAGAAGGCGTTAACGGAACTGATGACATCTGTAAAGTGTCTCTAGTAGGGGTAGGTATGAGATCCCATGCCGGTGTGGCCAGCAAAATGTTTAAAACGCTGGCGGATGAAAGCATCAATATCCTTGCGATTACGACCTCTGAAATCAAGATTTCAGTCGTGATTGAGGAAAAGTACCTTGAACTTGCTGTTCGTGCGCTGCATACCGCGTTCGGACTGGATGCAGAGGTTACTGAAGAGCACTAAGCTCTATGGTTATTAGTGGGCGGCCCATGAAGGAATGCCTACTAATAACAAAAAGTCCTCACTCTGCGCAGGACCCGGCTTTAAAACTGGCTGAACTGGTCAATACTGGAAGAGTGGGACACAAAGGTGACGAATGTCACAGCACCCTATACAGAAACTGGAATCTGAGGAGAACCTCTATGCTTATTTTGACCCGCCGTGTTGGTGAAACACTGATGGTTGGTGACGAAGTCACCGTGACCGTTCTGGGTGTTAAAGGAAATCAGGTACGAATTGGTGTTAATGCCCCTAAAGAAGTTGCAGTACACCGTGAGGAAATTTACCAGCGCATCCAGCGCGAGAAGGACGGTGGTGAACCTAGCGGTAACTACTAACGCCTTAATTTTCTTGAATTTTTCCTTTGAAAATTCTCTGAACGTGGTATGATGCGCGCCGTGATGTGGAGAGATGGCCGAGTGGCTGAAGGCGCGCCCCTGCTAAGGGCGTATAGGTTTACCCCTATCGAGGGTTCGAATCCCTCTCTCTCCGCCACGTTCTTTCTGCTTCGGCAGAAGCGTATTTAAGTCGTTGACACCTATCTCAACAACCCTATAATACGCGCCCCACGATGCGCGCTCGTAGCTCAGCTGGATAGAGTACCTGGCTACGAACCAGGCGGTCGGAGGTTCGAATCCTCCCGAGCGCGCCATTCTTTCTTTGAATGCTTATATCGTGATTTTCTGACGCGCGCTCGTAGCTCAGCTGGATAGAGTACCTGGCTACGAACCAGGCGGTCGGAGGTTCGAATCCTCCCGAGCGCGCCATTTCAGAAACCTTCCCCCGAAGTACCAAAATTTCCCTGATTAATCCGCTCTACTCGAAGGCACTATTGCGCTCGGGATGGACGAGAACCTCTGATAGGTTCGGCTGATTGCCGGGAGCAATCAGGACCGCGTCAGCGCCCGAAGGGGCGAGGGCAGGACGCCCGAGAGTCCATCCTCCTTCCCGAGCGCGCCATTTCAGAAACTCTTCTTCGAAATATTTCCAGTTTCCGTTTTTACCATCGCTCTCGAAAGTACATTCACTTATTCGCTATTCATCCAATGGATGAGTTCATCCGCCATGTCGGACGTGAAGCAGCTAATCCCATGTTGTTTTAACAGGGCTGTTGTGACGCCATCCCCTGTCGTTATGTTTCGGGAGTGGCTGCCATCGTATATCTCGCCAACCCCGCAGGATGGTGATCTTGCAGCAAGCAGTGCGCCGCGGCATTGATGGCGCTGCGCAGTGGCGAGCGTTTTTTCTGCGCCTGTGACAAACGCCTGGGTGACATCCTCGTTATGGTACGTCTGCACCTTTGCTATGCCTGCGAGTACGGCATCTCCGCCGCCGTTTTCTGCTTCTGCAGGCGGTCTAGGCGTTGGCAGGCCGCCTAATGTTTCAGGGCACACAGGAACAACACGTCCTTCTGCCATCCATTGGTCGAGCAGGATTTTCAGGTGCGAGACTTTATCTGCGTTGTTATCGCCGTCATAACGCAGTGGTTCACCCAGAAGACAGGCACTGACCAGTAGCTTCTTCATTGAGCTTTCCGCAGTAAGAAGTGCACGTACCGCCCAAGACGCCGATGAGGTTCCTGAAGGCCGGTTTCGAGGTCTGAGCGATTGACTGCATCCTGACCGATACGTTCGCGGATTTTCTGGTGCATGTGATCATGAACGCAACGGATGCCGCGCCAGCGTATCAGTTCAAATCCAAGCCCCGTCATCGCTGACTCAATGTCATCCGGGTTCAGGGGGTGCTGAGGTGCATTGCCTTCTTTCCGTAAGCGCGGATTTGCTGATTCGGGGGCATGCGTCCGGCCATTCATAATCTGGCGCCACTGGTGGCCATGCAGGTTGTAAAACATCAGTGACAGCCAGCCGCTGGCTTTCACTTTACTGGCCAGCACGGGCAGAGCTTCAAAAGGATGCTCCAGCCACTCCAGAACCGCATGGTTAAGCACGATGTCGAATTGTCCGGGAAAGATCGAGTCAACGTCTTGCAGGCGCCCCGAGCGAGCCGTTAAGGGCTGACTCTCAGCGTCGAAGAGATCTTCGGCGAGCCGCAGCATCTCGTCAGAAATATCACACAGACTGATGTCACCACCTTGCCTAGCCAGAGAAAGGCTGAACTGTCCCTGGCCGCCGCCAATATCAAGAATCTGCTTACCTGCAATATCCACCTTGCAGTCGCTGAAGTCCTGCTCCAGCGCCATCAGGCGAAGCTGACCGCGTGGTGTGGCGTAGATGGTGCGGCTGAAACGTTCGGCAAGATCGTCAAAATTCCGATCTTTCTGGGTGTCTGAATTCTGTTCTTTCATAGCTATCGTCCGGAGTGTCAGCAGATAATACCAGTAGCAGAGCAGAATTCTGTAGCTGGGCTACACTTAAGGTGTTTACCGCCTTTTAAATCAGCCGCAGGGAAGTGTTGTACCCGTATGTCTCCAGAGGATATGTCCGTCGAGAAGCTCAGCTGCCCTGTGGGTGAATCCCATTGCGTTCTCTTTGATGAGGTGGCAACGCTTCGCAAACAGGTGGTCACGGACCCTCTTACCGGACTGTTTAACGTCCGCCATTTCCGTAAAAGTCTGGAGCACGAGCTGGAACGAACCCGTCGCACCGGAATGACGACCGCGCTGGTGATGGTTGATCTGGACCACTTTAAAAGTGTGAATGATACCTGGGGGCATGAGGCGGGAAATCTGGTGCTCCAGACGGTTGCTCAACTGCTGCAGGATCAGACCCGCAAACTTGATATCTGTTGTCGTTATGGCGGCGAGGAGTTTGCGGTGATACTGCCTTCGACAGAGCTGATGCTGGCGCGTCAGGTCGCTGAACGTTGCCTGAATGCTTTGCGCAATACCTTGATCCCCCTTGAATCCACCGATCTGCAGGTCACGGCAAGTATTGGTGTTGCCGTTGCGGATAACAGTTCCCAGACTTCTGATCGCCTGATCGAGGATGCCGATGAATGCATGTATGACGCGAAAAAGGGTGGTCGCAATCAGGTCGTGAGTAAACGCCCGCAACCATCCCAAAGTGCCGTCAGTATTGACGAGCGGGATGCCCTGCGCGGCTTGTTTGGCGACGATTAAGCGTTCACACCTCACGCTTTCGGTATTGGGCAGGCGTCATGCTGTGCCACTTTTTAAATGCCCGGATAAAGGCCGCCGCCTCGGTGTAGCCTAACTTTCCTGCGATCACTTCGATGCTGTCTTCGGTGGTATCCAGTAAACGGCACGCTTTCTCGGAACGAACAGATTCGAGTAGCTGCTGAAAGGTTGTGCCTTCTTCTTTCAATTGCCGTCTGAAACTTCGTTCGCTGGTACTGAACGTATCGGCACATTCGTTGATCGACGGGTAGCCTTCCCGGAACATGCCAAGATATTTTTTAACCCGGTCACTGAGATTATTCGTTTCTGGCTGACGGCGCTGTTTCAGTAGTTCATCGCATTGTTGCCGATACAGACTGAGCGCTGTGGGGTTCGCGTTCGGTAGTGGTTGATCCAGCAGCGCAGCGTCAAAGACGAAGCGCGCAACGTCGGTTCCGAATTCTACCGGGCAGGCAAAGGTATCGCGGTAAAAGTCGGCTTCGAAAGGCTCTGGGTAGGGCACGGATATCAGCTTCTGCATTTTCTGCTGGCCGAGCATCGTTTGCATCATGCTCAGGAACTGAAAGGTGCCGGCGACATCGCGGTCTATAATAAAGCGGTGCAGCTCTTCGGGAACGTGGTACGGATGAAGCAGCAGTGCAGCCTCATCGCCGTTGACCTCAAAGTCGAGACGGCTGAACAGGTAGCTCAGTTCCTGATACCGGATTCCAAGTTCAATCCCCTCTTTTACCGTACTGCAGCTCATTAACATCATCGCGAAAGCACCGTACGCGGCAATACCGAAAGTGCTCGAAAGCTTCATTGCAGCCAGCGGATCATGACGCAGATCAACATAAAGGTCAGAAAGCACAGCCAGTTCATCGGCCTGTGAGATCACCGCTGAGGCATCAATCTGATCCGGATTGATTCCGTTGCGAGCCAGAGCTGGCGCAGGATCTATGCCATATTTCTTATGTATCTGTTCAGCGGTAAAGCTGAGTGCAAGTATCGATCTTAAGGTCATGGTGGCCGAAATTGTTAATTCGCAGGAAATTCCTGACATGGTTGAGCGCCGAATGCTCCGGCTAAAGTACACAACATAATAACGCGACGGAGCAGAAAACAATGAAAGAAATGAACAGCACTCTGCCGAAGTATACAGACACAGTGATCATCGGCGCAGGCCTTGGCGGTCTGGCGATGGGCATTGGTATGCAGAAAAAAGGCCTTAACGATTACATCATTATCGAGAAGTCCACCGAAGTGGGTGGCACATGGCGCGATAATTCATACCCGGGTTGCGCCTGTGATGTTCAGTCGCACCTGTATTCATACTCTTTCACAAATAAGTCTGACTGGACCAAGCGCTACGCGCCATGGAACGAGATTCAGCAATATATTCTCGATACTGTATCAGAATATAACGTGCGTCCGAATATCCGTTTCGGGCTGGAAGTGAACAGTGCTGAATTTGACGAAAAATCAGCGATCTGGACGGTAGGCACTGCGGATGGTCAGACGGTTCAGTGTCGTTACTTTGTACTGGCAACAGGGCCTTTGCATGTTCCTCAGATTCCGAATATCCCAGGTCTGGATAAGTTTAAGGGCAAGGTCATGCACTCGGCGCAGTGGGACCACGACTATGATCTGAAAGGTAAAAAGGTAGCGTCGATAGGTACCGGTGGTAGTGCAATTCAGTACGTGCCTGAGATCGCTCCGGATGTAGAGCAGATTGATGTGTATCAGCGTACCGCGGCCTGGGTTATTCCTCGTGACGAGCGCCCATACAGTGGTGTCAGTAAATGGGTATTTAAGAAATTTCCATCACTGCGTCGCCTGTATCGTTCGCGCCTGTACTTTACGAATGAAATGCGTGTCTGGCCGATTTTTAATCCAGCCATTGCTAAGGGCGTCGAGTTTTTCGCAAAACGCTTTATTAAACTGCAGGTTAAAGACCCTGAAGTGCGTGCGAAACTGACGCCGGATTACACCATTGGCTGTAAGCGTATCCTGATTTCAAACAAGTGGTACAAAACGTTCAACCGTAAAAATGTTGATCTGGTTACAGATGGCATCAGCGAAATTCGTGAAAACAGTATCCTTGATAAAAATGGCGTCGAACGCGAGTGCGATACCATTATTCTGGGTACCGGCTTTATCGTTGATCCACGTGGATATATGAATAAATTCAATCTGAAAGGCCTGCCAGGCCACGACATTCTGGAAGATTGGAAAGACGGTGCTGAAGCATATCTGGGCAATACCGTTACAGGTTATCCGAACATGTTTGAGCTGGTCGGACCAAACTCTGGTCTGGGTCACAACTCCATCATCTTTATGATTGAAGCGCAGGTTCACTACATTCTTGAATGCATGAAAGAAGCGAAGAATCGCGGCGTTGACTACCTGAACGTGAAAAAAACCGCGCAGGATCAGTTCAACGAAGAGATTCAGGAACGTATTAAAGGGTCAGTCTGGACGTCTGGCTGCTCCAGCTGGTATCAGCAGTCCGACGGTAAAAACTTTGTACTATGGCCGTATTCAACACTGGAGTTCTGGAAGCGTAACAAGAGCGTCGCAACGGCTCACTATGATTGGGTAAAATTAGATGCGGCTACGAAAGGCAATAAGGTGACTGCTGCGAAAGCGAAAAAAGCAGAAGCGGTTGCCTGATAAAAGTTAGTCATACGGTAGGCGGGTCTTACAGACCGATCGAAGCCTGCTCTTTGCGGCGCTGAATCAGCGCCGCTTTTTTATTTCTTCGAGAATTTCCTCACTCGGAATTCCAGGCGTTCGCCGACCTTCTTCGATATCTTTAATTAACTCAACAAGCGTCAAATTGGCAGGTGCTTGCAGCCCCAGTGCCTGAGCGGCTCTGACAACGGCGCCATTAATGTAGTCAATTTCGGTTGCTCGTTGGTTATTAAGGTCTTCCCACATTGATGATCGCGCCTGAGGGTCAATGGCGAGCATTGAGGAAGCGAGCTTCTTAAACCATGAGTCAGGTGCACGCAGAAGCAGAGGAATCCAACCGGCAGGCAGTTTGGTTAATTTCGGCAGCTTCAGCTGTTCTTGTTTGGTAACTTCTATTAACTCGCTCATCGCCAGGCTGAGAATGGTCCGGTAACCGCGGGTTTCAAGCTCCTGCTTCAGTGGCAGGTTACTCACTGCGTTAATCGCATTATTGAGGTTCAGCTGCAATTTTGCCCACTGTAAGGCTTCGAAAGCGGAGGTCGTGTGTAGCCGGAACCCCATGTCATGAAAGGCGCTATCGAGTTGCTCAGCGATGGCACTATCAATCAGCGATTCACAGTAGACATCGCCTTCGGTACCCCGGTGATAGCGGCAATTATCCAGAGGCGCAACATTGAAACCGACGATGCCGCGGATGACCGGGCTCTTCAGCTGCCGCAGCATGTCGTCGCTGCCTATACCGTTCTGCAGGCTTACAATGGGCGTCGTCTCCGCCGCAAATGCCTGTAGTTGTTGAGCTGCTTCGTGGACCGCCAGACATTTTACCGTGAGCAGAATAAGATCTGCGGAGGCCAGAGCATCTGTCGAATCCGTGACTGTCAGGTTTGAATACTGGCAATATCTTTCCTGATAATCGCTCAGAGCCATGTGTCCAGCACGGTTGAATGCATTGATCAGTCGCTCACGACCAATCAGAGTAACTTCGTGGTGATTACTTAATACTGCGCCAAGGTAACAACCGATTGCGCCTGCGCCCAGAACTGCAATTTTCATTAAGCCCCCCGTTTTGCGCGGGCCAGCCAACGGTCCAGCGAATTGGCAAAGGTTTGCTTATCTTTGTCTGAAAACGCCGCAGGGCCGCCGCTCTGAACACCCGAAGAGCGTAGAGTTTCCATAAAGTCGCGCATCTGTAGCTTCTGACGTATCGTCTGAGGGTTGTAGGTCTCGCCTCTGTTATTGATGACGTCGACCTTATTCTCCATGACCTCGGCAGCCAGCGGGATGTCCTGGGTAATCAGCAGGTCACCCGCGACGGCTTCTTGAGCGATGTAGTTATCTGCCACATCAAAGCCTGGCTCCACTTGATGTGACGTGATGCACGGGTGCGGTGTCACCGGAACCCGGTGGTTGGCGACAAAGCGAGTTGTCATTTCAGTGCGGATGGCCGCCTTGCAGATAATCTCGCGTATGGCCTTTGGCGTGGCGTCAGCATCGACCCAGATTGTTGGCATAGTTGATCAGCCTGTTAGTTATTTGCCTGTCATTATGGCTTAAACCGGTATTTTTTTTCACCGGAGATTGTTTGCTTTCCACCTGTTGCCGGTGCTCGTCTCGGGCGACTATAAATAAAACACAACAACAGATGACATAAACCTGTTCTGACAGGAGGACACTATGACAGCAACTGCAGATCATCCGGCCATCAAGCCGCGGCATATGTCGATGCCATTCGAGCAATTGGATACGCCTTATTTCTTCGACAATAACGCATTACTTTCTGCATTTTTCGCCGCATTGTCGTCCACCTTCCCGGCGGGCGAAGGTGAATTTATCGCATCTGTTCGACAGTACCGCGACAAAATTAAAAGCCCGAAGCTGAAAGAAGAGATTCGTGGCTTTATCGGTCAGGAAGGTCATCATAGCCGTCAGCATGAGCGTGCCAACGAGACGCTTCGTGATCTTGGCTTCGATGCGGTTGCTTTGGATCAGGATCTGGCGAACTACATTCAGAAGCACGTCGTGAACCGTTCAGATAAGTTCCGCCTCGCCATGACTGTGTGCATGGAGCACCTGACTGCTATTTTGGCAGAGCACCTGCTGACTTACCCAGAGACGCTGGAGAATCTGGCACCATCGGTTCAGGACCTGCTCTACTGGCACGCGGTTGAAGAGATTGAGCACAAGTCTGTCGCCTTTGACACCTTCATGAGCATCGAAGGTGATCAGAAATATCTGCGCTGGTGTCAGGTCTACGCGACCTTGTTCTTCTTCCATCGCATTGGCTGGTACACCATCAAACTCTTGTGGTGGCAGCGTAAGATGCCGTCCTGGAAAGAGTTCAAAGGTTTCTGGCGCTTTATGACTGGTAAGAAGGGGATGTTCACGGGTGTCACCAAGAACTACCTGGACTGGTTCAAGAAAGGCTTCCACCCTTGGGATCACGACAACATGGATCTGATCGAACGCTGGAAGACGGAGTTCTACCGCGAAGATCAGGACATGAAACTGCAGAAAGAAAAAGACAAGCTGAAAGCGGCCAGTTAATTGACCAAACTTGAAGCTTAGTCACATAAAGGCCGCCGACGAGCGGCCTTTTTTATGGTCAGCTACACCCTGACCTCTATATTTGGACACAAACCACCTTGTCATTCGTAAATGACCTACCTATCGTAACAGGCACAAGAATAAACACCTCTGGAGAACCCCTATGCAAGGTCTGATGATGGATCGCCCACTGCTGGTATCAACACTGTTGCAGCATGCGGAAGCGACCTACCCGAATACTGAAATTGTAAGCCGTCGCTGTGAAGGTGATATTCACCGTTACACCATGAAAGACGCTGCCAGCCGTGCCCGTAAAGTGGCCAATCTGCTGACTCGCCTTGATATCCAGGACAGCGACCGTGTAGCGACACTGGCGTGGAACAACTATCGCCACTTCGAACTGTATTACGGTATTTCTGGTTTTGGTGCGGTACTGCACACCATTAACCCGCGCCTGTTCGCCGAACAGTTGGTGTACATCATCAATCATGCCGAAGACCGCTACATTTTTGTCGACCTGACCTTCGTGCCACTGCTTGAGGCGATCCTTCCACATATCGGTAACGTCGAAGGCTTCATCATTCTGTGTGATGAAGACAAAATGCCAGAAACAAAGCTACCTAATGCGCTGTGTTATGAAACGCTGCTGGCGGCAGAATCCGACGAATTTGAATGGCCTGAGTTTCCTGAAACCAAAGGTGCCAGCATGTGCTACACCTCAGGTACTACGGGTAACCCGAAAGGCGTTCTCTATTCACACCGCTCGACCTGCCTGCATGCGTTTGCTTCTGTCGGTGAAGAGGTGATGGGCCTGTCATCCAGCTCATGCTTCCTGCCGGTTGTTCCTATGTTCCATGTGAACGCCTGGGGCACGCCGTACTCTGCATGTATCACTGGGGCCAAGCAGGTATTCCCGGGGCCAGGTATGGATGGCGCTTCTCTGTGGGAACTGATCGAAGCGGAAGAACCTGATCTGTTGTTAGGTGTTCCGACGGTATGGCTGATGCTGCTGAACCATATGGACAGCATTGGTAAGAAATTGGAATCAGTGAAGAACGTGATTGTTGGTGGTGCTGCCGCGCCTCTGCAGATGATTAAAGACTTTGATCAGAAGCACGATGCCTTCCTGATTCATGCCTGGGGTATGACCGAAACCAGCCCGATCGGTACGATTAATGCGATGAACCCGATCATGGCGAAGCTGCCTAAAGAAGAGCAATACCAGCTTCAGCGTAAGCAAGGTCGCCCGATTTTTGGCATCGAAATCAAAATTATCGATGACGAAGGTAATCGCCTGCCGCATGACGGTGAAACCTACGGTCGTCTGATGATTCGTGGCCCTTGGGTGGTGAATGGTTATTACAACAACGACGACAAATCCAGCTTTGAAGACGGCTGGTTTGATACCGGCGACGTGGCAACCATAGACCCAGATAGCTACATGAATATTGTTGACCGCTCTAAAGACGTCATTAAATCAGGTGGTGAGTGGATCAGCTCGATTGACCTTGAAAATACCGCGGTAGGCCACCCGGGTCTGGCAGAGTGCTGTGTGATTGGTGCTCGTCATCCGAAATGGGATGAGCGCCCGATTCTGCTGGCGATCAAAAATGAAGGTTCTGACGTTGATGAAGCAAGCGTGCTTGAGTATCTCGAAGGTAAAATCGCCAAATGGTGGATGCCAGATGCCGTGATTTTCGTTGAGTCTCTGCCGCACACTGCCACAGGTAAATTGTTGAAAATAGACCTGCGCAAAGACTATGAAAACTATCTGATCGAAAACGCCAACTGAGCATCAGTCAGTCGCTTTTGATTAATAAGTTATAAAGAAAGCCCGGCTTGCTTATGCAATCCGGGCTTTTTTGTATTTGAGGGGTCAGGCAGGGTAAGGAAGGTCTTCCGGGCGGTTAACGTCAGAGTGGATCATAGAATCACCGATCATCACATTAACGTAGGGGGCGTCCGGAATCAGCCGAGTCTCTGTCCTGTGACCGTGGAGCTGCATCAGTTCGAAGGCGTGTTCTTTTCTGAAGCCAGTTGGATATCCGGGCTGACCATATTCATCAACAGGGCGGGCGCAATCGTGGTCTTCGAGATGGGACGCTAATACCCGGTAGGTTTCGGCGGTAATCCACGGCATATCAGCACGGGCAATGATCCAGCCATCCCAGTCCTGATTGGCGTGCACGCCAAAGGCAATGCTGTCACCGATGCCGCGTGAGGCATCCGGGCAGACGCCTGCTTCAGCCCCATCGTCGATACAGTGGTCGAGTATGGATTGATCGCCTTCATGCAAGACGACGTAACATGGCAGGCCAGAGAGAAGGGCGTTTTCAATGCTGGCTTTCAGCATACAAGTCTGGCCCGGCCAGGGGGCGCATCGTTTGTCGCTGCCAAAGCGGGTGCTGCGACCCGCGGCGAGAAGGATAATGCCTGTTTTCATCGTTAATCCTCCCTGTCAGAGGTGTTCGATTCTTATCCGACGCTATCACAGGCTATTGACCGACAGCTCAGTAAAAATGTTACTGCCTGCCGGTTACACAAGAAGCTCTTGTGTCGGTCAGTCTGATGACTCAACGTCATCCCACCAGGGATAGACATCGGGCATATCTGTACTGACGCGGCCCTGAAAGTCGGACGGGCGTTTTTCTAAGAAGCTCGCAACACCTTCTTTGCCGTCTTTCAGGCTGGTGTAGAACATTCCGAGCGACTCAATCTTATGTGCTTCTGCCGGATGAGTCATCGCACTGTTGCGGTACATCATCTGGCGAATCATGGCCACAGACACCGCAGAGCGCTGAGCTATGCTGGCTGCAAGCCGTCGGGCTTCCGGTAGCAGTTCGTCAGCGGGAACGACTTTGCTGACAAACCCCGCATCTTTGGCTTCATCTGCCTTAAAAATGTCTGCCGTCATCGTCCATTCCAGTGCTTTCGATATGCCGACAATCCGCGGTAAGAACCAACTGGAGCAGGCCTCTGGCACGATACCGACCTTACTGAACACGAAGCCGATACGAGTATGCTCACAGGCAAGACGAATATCCATGGCACAGGTCATGGTTGCGCCTATTCCTACTGCGGCACCATTCATCGCTGCAATAACAGGCTTAGTGCACCGGAAAATAGCCAGAGCAACGCGGCCGCCGGTATCACGTACGCCCTCGACGATGTCTTTGTCGCTGAAGCGTTCGTTCAGATCGCTTAAGGTTGGCTGCTGAGATTCGTCCAGCCCGAAGACGTTCCCTTCTTTTGACAGATCCATACCGGCACAGAAGGCCTTACCTGCACCGGTCACAATGATGGCGCGAACATCGTCATCTGCACTGGCACGATCAAAGGCATGAATCAGCTCATTACACATTTCAACGGTAAACGCGTTCATCTGGTCAGGGCGGTTCAGTGTCAGTGTCAGAACGTGCTCACTGACGTTCCAGGCGAGAGTAGAGTAGGTGTGACTCATCAGAAGTCTCCAGTGAAAGAAGAAACAGCGTTCTGGTATTCGGCTTTCAGGCGCGCGACCAGTTCGGCGGTTGTCGGTACGTCAGCGATGCTGCCAACCCCATGCCCGGCGGACCATAGGTCTTTCCAGGGCTTAGCGCTGGTGGCCTGAGCCATTTTTTCAGTATCCAGTTCTGCACCAAAATCGACATGATCGGGTTTTTGGTGCGTGGCAAGGTCAATATCGTGGGTGTCCAGTGACGGCTTCAGGAAGGACGCATTCACGCCGGAGATTTTCGGTGTATAAACAATGTCGCCAGCGCTGCTGGTGGTTAGCATTTCTTTGTATTCAGGCTGTACCTGACATTCCTGAGTGCCTATAAAACGCGTACCCATATACGCCATGTCGGCGCCCATCATCTTGGCTGTGGCAACGTCCCGTCCGGTACTCAGGCTGCCCGCCAACAGAATAGTTTTATCAAAGAACTGCTTCAGCTCATTAATCAGCGCAAACGGGTTCCAGTCACCGGCGTGGCCACCGGCACCGCCACAGACAGCTATTAAACCGTCCACGCCAACGGAGGCAGCCTTGCGCGCGAAGCGGGTATTAACGACATCGTGAAAGACGACACCACCGTAACTGTGTACGGCATCCACAACATCCTGAACTGCCCCAAGGGAGGTGATTACCAGAGGCACCTTGTGCTTAACAATGATTTCCAGATCCTGCTGCAGGCGGGCGTTACTTTTGTGTACGACCAGATTAACTCCAAACGCTGCGGCGGGTTCACCGGTTTGCTCTGCGTGAGCATCGAGATCCGCGCGGATTTCGGTCAGCCACTGATCCAGGCCTTCGCTTGAGCGCTGGTTTAATGCCGGAAACGTACCAATCACACCGGCTTTGCAGCACTCAGTGACCAGGCTAGGGCCAGAGGCCAGAAACATAGGGGCAACCACCACGGGTAATTTGAGGCCGGGTCGCAAAGAATCGGGCAATGACATGAACAGTCTCCGGAAAATAAAAAACGGGGAATGATATTCTCATTCCCCGTGATTGGATTAAACAGTCGATTGTGCCAAATCAGGCTCTGACACGCCCTGTCAGCAGAGGTGCAGAGAGCAGGGCCAGCAACCAGAATATGGCACCGCCTCCAGAACCGCCACCGCCAGAAGAGGCTGCAGGCGCAGGGTCCACGTTTGAAAGCACCCGGATCGTCATCTCTGCCGAGTCACTGAGTTTCGGAATGCCGTTATCAGTCACAGTAGCTGAAATTGTGTAGTCCCCTGCAACCAAACCATCAGAGCTGAAGGTGATGCTGTTACCTAACTCATAGGAGTCAGCCAGGTTAATATCGTTGGATGACCACTCGATAAAATGAGCATCCCAGTCGTCCTCATCAGAAATAATCGCCTCGATAGTAACGTCGCCCATTCCCTCAACGATGGTCGCTTCTTCTCTACCTGCCTGAGTTAGAATTAAAGCTACGCTAGGAGCATTCAGATTCACATCCAGTGTGCCGTCGCCATCACTGTCGCGATAAACAACACCGTTCATGATGAGCCCCGGAAGTTGTCGGTCTGAGCCGAAATCCCACACATCACTATCCCAGTTTTCGTAAAGCCTGCCATTGCCAGTACAGGTACTGTTGTTCGCAGCGGTCGGGCACTGGAGTTCGCTTAGTAATGCTCCGAAGTAGGAGTCGTTAGTGCCGGCGCTTGTTGTTTGGCTACTGGTGTCAGTCGCCCAGTACAGGTATGAATTGTCATTACTACTGCTGTAGCTTAACAGACCTCCACCGCTCTTAACGTACCCCGTCGACAGGCTGTTAGAGAGGTAGCTTCTATAGGCACCACCTAATATGCCGCCTTGTTGACCGCCTTCCAGGATGTCTGCACTGGAGAAAACGTTACTCACGCTACTGTCACTGGTTCTGCCTGCAAGGCCACCCCCATTCCTACCGTCGTTGACCACCCCGGAGACAAAAACGCTATCAATCTCAGCATAGGTCACACTACCCGCGAGTATACCTACATGATAGCTACCGGTGATCGAAGTCATTGGGCCGGTAATAGCTACCCGAGTAACTTCGACCAGTTGTTTTGAGGTGCCTACGATGTGACCAAATAATCCAGAATAGCCGAATCTATCTACGTAAAGGTTACTTATCCGATGGCCGTTACCATTAAAATTCGTACTGAACGCAGCCGATGTAGACAAACCTATCGGCTCCCAGCCCTCACCATCATTCCAGTAGGTATCAAGTTCGTTCATCTGACCATCGCCGTTCGTATCGAAATCCAGATCAGCAATCAACTCGTATCCGTGGCAGCGCTGCTGCGCGATGCCTTCCCAAAGTATGATCGGGCAGCCCGAGTTATCCCAGAGACCTTCGTCGATCATTATTTGCCCTGAACCATCAAGCGCGAACCGGATTGCATTAAGTTCTTCTAGCGAAGCAATATCTATCAGGCCGTCAGAGTCGGCGTCGGCATCAACGATGCCATCGTTGTTATCGTCAGTATCAATAGCATCGCTGATGCCGTCATTATCATGATCATTTGGATAATCATCATAGGATAAACCGCTGTTGGTCTGGCAGGTTGTGTCGCAGCTG
>NZ_DFQB01000039.1:0-140 GCF_002377545.1 Thalassolituus sp. UBA3500
CACCACCTAAACCGGTGTTGTGCGATACCCACCGAACACTCAACAATTCACATTCCCTGTGGGAGCGAATCAGCCGAAGGCTATTCGCGAATACACCGAGGATATCCTTCGTAGGAGCGCTTCAGCCAGCTTGCCTGGCT
>NZ_DFQB01000039.1:548-24373 GCF_002377545.1 Thalassolituus sp. UBA3500
CACCGAACACTCAACAATTCACATGCTGTGTGGGAGCGAATCAGCCGAAGGCTATTCGCGATTTGGCCATGACCTCACCACCTTGTAGGTGCGCTTCAGCCAGCTTTCCTGGCTATGCGCGAACCCAAATCCAATGGATAAAATCCGACATGGCTAAAAGGCTGAGATAGCCCTCCCCTATAGCTGCCTGTGCGGCAGCCAACCCACACTCACATTTAGCCTCACACCTACTTCTTTTCTTAGCTGCCTGTGCGGCAGCCAACTAACTGTACGGAACGAATCGGCGGAGCCGTTCTTTCTTAGCTGCCTGTGCGGCAGCCAACAGAGTTTATGAGTCAGAGGTTGCCGGGTATATTTTCTTAGCTGCCTGTGCGGCAGCCAACTGATCAGCGGTTAACTGATAGCGACTTGATAATTTCTTAGCTGCCTGTGCGGCAGCCAACTACAGTTTCTGGATGTAATTCAGGCTCCTTTTTTTCTTAGCTGCCTGTGCGGCAGCCAACTCATAATGACGAATCATAAAATCACCGCTACTTTTCTTAGCTGCCTGTGCGGCAGCCAACGTTATTCGGATCAATTAGAAGCAAACTCAACTTTTCTTAGCTGCCTGTGCGGCAGCCAACTCTTCGGCGATCTCTTTGTCAGTGAGGCCATTTTTCTTAGCTGCCTGTGCGGCAGCCAACAATCGGCATGGCTTTGCATCACTGCACTCAAGTTTCTTAGCTGCCTGTGCGGCAGCCAACCTGGTGTGTCCGGTGATTTCAATCTGACCGCATTTCTTAGCTGCCTGTGCGGCAGCCAACCCTGTACCGGGTCAGGAGACTCGACGCCTTATTTTCTTAGCTGCCTGTGCGGCAGCCAACGTATGACCAGAATCTACGCAATGGCGGCGTGTTTTCTTAGCTGCCTGTGCGGCAGCCAACGTCACCCTAGTTGAGCAAACCAAGACCCAGCTTTTCTTAGCTGCCTGTGCGGCAGCCAACTTCTTGGTCATGGTTTCGCCATTGACAACATATTTCTTAGCTGCCTGTGCGGCAGCCAACTGTTTGACGATTACGGCGTGCCGCACGTAAACTTTCTTAGCTGCCTGTGCGGCAGCCAACGGTCGCCAAGCGGTTTACCGTCCAGACGTTCATTTCTTAGCTGCCTGTGCGGCAGCCAACGGTTTCTTACCCTTCCGGGCGGCGGCGGTAATTTTCTTAGCTGCCTGTGCGGCAGCCAACCTAACCGTGCTTCGGATTGAAGAAGTACAGGTTTTCTTAGCTGCCTGTGCGGCAGCCAACCGCGGGATCGGGAAACGATACTCTCAATCTCTTTTCTTAGCTGCCTGTGCGGCAGCCAACATTTCCTACCGACCCAACGTGAGGTGCGGGCATTTCTTAGCTGCCTGTGCGGCAGCCAACCCTGAACGAGCTAGGTCTGCCAGTAAGCGATCTTTCTTAGCTGCCTGTGCGGCAGCCAACGCGTACGCCCCAAGGACATCAGTTATCTGAGATTTCTTAGCTGCCTGTGCGGCAGCCAACATGGACAACGCCGCGAAAATGGCACAGACAATTTTCTTAGCTGCCTGTGCGGCAGCCAACCTCCTCACTTTTTTTACTGAGCATCGTCACTCTTTCTTAGCTGCCTGTGCGGCAGCCAACGGATAACCCGCACATTCATGTGATGTTGTCCTTTTCTTAGCTGCCTGTGCGGCAGCCAACGAAAAGTGTCCGGATACGGGCAAGGTGCAGCGTTTCTTAGCTGCCTGTGCGGCAGCCAACACTGGGGCTTTCGCAGTAGAGAAACCAGCAAATTTCTTAGCTGCCTGTGCGGCAGCCAACAAGGGATTGACCGCGTAAGAAATCCCATTTATTTTCTTAGCTGCCTGTGCGGCAGCCAACGAACTGCTCCAGCTGCTCGGCGTACAGCACGCTTTCTTAGCTGCCTGTGCGGCAGCCAACAAGCGGAGAGCGCCGAAGGCGCGGCTTGGACTTTTCTTAGCTGCCTGTGCGGCAGCCAACCATATACATGATATTGCCGAATGCTCGCTCGTTTTCTTAGCTGCCTGTGCGGCAGCCAACTTGCTGGCGTTGAAGAATTCGTTGGCAATTTCTTTCTTAGCTGCCTGTGCGGCAGCCAACCTCGACAGTAGGCGCCACTTGCTTAGGTATCGTTTCTTAGCTGCCTGTGCGGCAGCCAACATGGGACTACGATGCCGACGCTGACGATAGTTTTTCTTAGCTGCCTGTGCGGCAGCCAACGCAGTGGCGATTGGCGGCTTTGTGATTATGCTTTTCTTAGCTGCCTGTGCGGCAGCCAACTCTATTGTGGAATTGATTCTGCTAGTGTCTATTTTCTTAGCTGCCTGTGCGGCAGCCAACTGGCTTTGGTTTCCTAGGGTTTTGCATAAGATTTTCTTAGCTGCCTGTGCGGCAGCCAACTCGCTAACGTCATTATCCCAGCCGTACAAGCTTTTCTTAGCTGCCTGTGCGGCAGCCAACGTGTCGGCATGATCATCAGCATGCTCCGTAAGTTTCTTAGCTGCCTGTGCGGCAGCCAACTCGAATAACAACTGTGATATCAACCGCGATATTTTCTTAGCTGCCTGTGCGGCAGCCAACTTGTGGTTCTGGTTCCGACGTTTCTTTGACCTTTTCTTAGCTGCCTGTGCGGCAGCCAACTTCTTCAATACGTCTTTGTTCAGCAGTCGCTTTTTCTTAGCTGCCTGTGCGGCAGCCAACTGAAATAACCGGCGACACAATGCGGCTAGAGTTTTCTTAGCTGCCTGTGCGGCAGCCAACCGGATAGCGCAGGTGCTTAAGGCAGCGCTTCATTTCTTAGCTGCCTGTGCGGCAGCCAACGATACCTTTCGTCCATTACACTCAGCCTTCGCTTTCTTAGCTGCCTGTGCGGCAGCCAACAACATGAGTCTGAATAACCTGACGGCGGAACATTTCTTAGCTGCCTGTGCGGCAGCCAACAGATCATTGACCCTGAGAAAGGCACTGCGTCCTTTCTTAGCTGCCTGTGCGGCAGCCAACCAGAACAACATGAACAAGCGGTTTTCTCAGGTTTTCTTAGCTGCCTGTGCGGCAGCCAACCCTCACTAGATGACGTTATTGAATTCTTATCGTTTCTTAGCTGCCTGTGCGGCAGCCAACTATGATGATTTCATCAAAGCGGCAAAGGCTGATTTCTTAGCTGCCTGTGCGGCAGCCAACGTGTTTATTTTGACGATGAGCTGATGCTGATTTTTCTTAGCTGCCTGTGCGGCAGCCAACTCTGGTGATAATGACCTCACCTATGATTCTGATTTCTTAGCTGCCTGTGCGGCAGCCAACACATACACCCAGTGGTGATGCAGGCGCGGGGTTTTCTTAGCTGCCTGTGCGGCAGCCAACTCGACGCGAAGTGTAGAGACGTTCAGCTATGATTTCTTAGCTGCCTGTGCGGCAGCCAACCAGTTGCGCGTCTCGATGCGATTGCAGCGACCTTTCTTAGCTGCCTGTGCGGCAGCCAACTTTGAGTTGTTTCGCGTCCCGCGTGAAGTTGGTTTCTTAGCTGCCTGTGCGGCAGCCAACGGGCACGAATCCGCGCGGAGTGGGCGCGCTCTTTTCTTAGCTGCCTGTGCGGCAGCCAACGTCGTCGCGGATGCGTTGGGCGTTTCTGCCCTTTTCTTAGCTGCCTGTGCGGCAGCCAACCCGGGGCCCGGGCACGTGTAGCTGAGCGTTTATTTCTTAGCTGCCTGTGCGGCAGCCAACGTGCGTGGCGACTCAGTTGGAGCAGGTCAGAATTTCTTAGCTGCCTGTGCGGCAGCCAACAGGGCCGCGTGGTATTTACTTGGGCAGGTGATTTTCTTAGCTGCCTGTGCGGCAGCCAACGCTTCTGTAAACCGAGTTCCTGAATCAGTTGATTTCTTAGCTGCCTGTGCGGCAGCCAACAAACGCCTACGCTGACTTTACTGATGACATCTTTTCTTAGCTGCCTGTGCGGCAGCCAACGGATCGTCTGGACTATCAGGATTATCGTCAACTTTCTTAGCTGCCTGTGCGGCAGCCAACTCACCGTCCTGTCCAGCCGCTGAAATGGCATTTTTCTTAGCTGCCTGTGCGGCAGCCAACATGGCGAAGCATCCTGCGGTTCTTCGTACAATTTTCTTAGCTGCCTGTGCGGCAGCCAACGCGTTAACGGGAATAAAAACAGAATGAAATCATTTCTTAGCTGCCTGTGCGGCAGCCAACGTGCAGCCGTCGGGTAGTTCATATCCGTGTTGTTTCTTAGCTGCCTGTGCGGCAGCCAACCGTGCGAATGTCATTGCTGTTCTCCTGGGATTTTTCTTAGCTGCCTGTGCGGCAGCCAACGTTGTACTGACCCGCTACTACCACCGCAGGCATTTCTTAGCTGCCTGTGCGGCAGCCAACTGCACCCGCAATATGGCAGAGCTTACCCAGTGTTTCTTAGCTGCCTGTGCGGCAGCCAACACGGCGGGCAGTATTGATTACCCTGGTGGTAATTTCTTAGCTGCCTGTGCGGCAGCCAACTTTTCAGGGTTGCGAATGCTGCGGCGTTTATTTTTCTTAGCTGCCTGTGCGGCAGCCAACTAAAACTACCGATCCGCAACAAAGATCAATCATTTCTTAGCTGCCTGTGCGGCAGCCAACGACCTGCTAACGCGGCTAACCGGTGGCCTGCATTTCTTAGCTGCCTGTGCGGCAGCCAACGAAACGATATTACTCAGAACGGGCCGTATCCATTTCTTAGCTGCCTGTGCGGCAGCCAACAGGAGGCGACACAGCCGCCGCTTGCTCATACTTTTCTTAGCTGCCTGTGCGGCAGCCAACTTAAGCTGTACAAGGCCATTCTGAAACTGTCTTTTCTTAGCTGCCTGTGCGGCAGCCAACCACAGGATACAGCGACGACGACTGCATCTGACTTTCTTAGCTGCCTGTGCGGCAGCCAACAACTGCAATCGCGGCCACTCCCTGGACTTCAATTTCTTAGCTGCCTGTGCGGCAGCCAACAGTTGCATTTTAAGCGTAGGTTCCTGATTTTTAAAGAACTATAACGATAAGGGGCCAAAAACCCTTTTCGAGTGGAACGCAAAAAAGCCCTTATTTAACAAGGGCTTATAGACTTCGATGAAAAAAGGGTCAAAACCAGGGGATAGTCGCCTGAGCGCTCAACCCGTAGGAGTTGAACTCTCCTTCCGAGGGGTTCTCCGACAGCGGGCCGTGATCTATGTAGACCCGCATCGGATTTCCATTTGACAGGCTTTTCATCTGGATAAATGGCAGTTTCAGTTCCTTCTGTCGGGTTTCAGGGATACGTTCGAACGCTTGCTTCTCCGTGAGCCAGCCTTTCCGGATTGAACGCATTCTTTTGTTGTGTGCACTCTTAGCCTGAACCCGGCGTACTGTTCGGTATGCAACCTTGCCAGGTACCGGCATAATATCTGCCACTTCGCAGTAATCACGCATACCCTGGAGCCATGGCATTGCCATGAGGGCCGATAAAGATTCCTGATCTCCATGAATACGAAGTTGATCACCCAAGCGTTTACCCACTTTTGGGAAACTCACACCGATTTTACCTGGTGCAGCCTCGTTCATGGCCCGATGAAGTTTCGAAAACAGCGCATTCAATAGTTGCTGCGTTTCGAATTCTGGATCAGGCATCAATGTAATATCGATGTATCTATCCATATTAACCTGCCTCGCCAAATACCCCACCGCGAATAAGGGTCGCCATGACATAGTGCTGATTACCAATGGTAGGCACATTACCTTTTAACACCCAGCTATCAAGTAATGAATAAAAGTCTTCTTTGTCTTTTGGCTGTCGGTACGCACTACCACGACTCGTCACAGAACCGTATGGTTCAACTGCAATCGGACCATATGTTTCGGCCTCTGAATACCAGGTATCTATTGAGCGAAGTGCGTTACCAATTTTTTGAGAGTGCATCGCTGCAACGTCATTGACTGAATACAAATATTTGCTTTTTGCTGAGTCACGACCACCGTCTAAAACAAGTTCCTGAGATGGGAAGACTTCTTGTCCATCGCCAAGTTTTGCAAATGCTTCAATCTTTAACAGTACGAACTTATCGCCTGCTAAACCCTGCTGAACCAAGTCAGAAAGAGGCTTCAGTGCAGCTTCGTTATTACCAAAATTACGCAGATTGAAGTTATGGCTATCGAACACCCAGCTTTGCGCAACCTGATCATCTACCAATTGGCTGATTCGTACTTCTACTGCTTCGGCACCAACGCGGTTACGCCATAGAAATCGACCATTCGCGAGGTTTTCAGCATAGCGCTTAGCCAGTTCGGAGAAACCCTCACGCTTGGCATAATCTTCAATCACCGCACTCAGAGCTTCTTGATAGTCTTTGCTGTTACACGCTGAGGGCGTTGATAACCCACCCAGTACACGCAGGGTAAAGGTCACTTTCAAGGTATCGTGGTTCACCGGCAGTGCGGCGGTATCAACACGCTGAAGGTTCGCTTTTTGAATTTCAGCATCAAGTTTCAGCGGATCATTAGCGATGGCTGTCTTGAGTCTATTTGAGATAGTACCGCGCACGTCTTTTGTTTCTACGCGGATAGCTTCCCACTGCTCAGAGTCAGATCGGTTTGCCCAAATACCTGAGTACATAAATCCATCTGAATTAGCATGTTTACGCTCAAACGCGAGTACCGATGCTGTTTTTAACTTATTAGCTGCCATGAGGTCTCTCCTTGTTAAAGTTCTATCGTTTCAAGCTCTGTCGGGTAGTCTTTACGACCTGCCCTGCATAAATACAGATCATCCTCGACTGAGTACGACCATATAATGTCTTCTATATTGGTTACACGATGCGGGCTTATCCATTGGCCTAAGCCATACGCACTTTCTACAAAGCAGAAGGGGGTTTCGTTATCCCGTGCATTCTTTACAATGCCAGGCTCGTATACTTGGGAAATGGCTTTGTACCCGACTGCCACTGGAACAAACCACCCCTTATCAGGCTTAGGTAGCAATGACCACTGACAAACATCGCCTTCCTGCGGGTCAGTTTCTGAATCAGGTGTTGCCACAGATTGAAATGAAATAAAGTCCAACAGGCTATCAAGCATATCTCGTTTATTGGTCGTGTCTGGCCGAGATTCATGGTGGTCAATCAACCGATCTGTTCGGTCCTGAAGCACAAACCCAGGTAACAGACTCAACATGAATCGACGAAGTTTTTTCTCACTGGCTTCGCCTGTATCAAACCAGCGTACGTCCTTTATTCCAGTAATAATCCCACCAGCGAGCCGTTGCTGAGGCGCCCTTTGCTTGACGTACTGGATTAACTCTTTGATGTTTTCGTCTTTTGTCTGCTCAGCGTTGATATCTCCCACTTCACCATCCACCTCAATAATCAGACTGACGGTCATATGCATTCGACCTTCTTCATTGAAGGGTGCTGTCTTACCTTCCTTTGTCAGTGGATTGCGGGTGAGAGAAAATACGCTTTCGTACCCCCCCGGCTTATGCGCCTGAACTTGATGTGAATGGCAAACAATGGCCGTACCACCCAAACTAATCACATCCGCCATATCTGACTTCAATTTGCGCGACAAAGCATGCGCAAAGCCCAGAAAATGTGAAGGTGCGGGGAATCCCCAGGTCATCCCAGAGATGGCGTTGGCGTTTTGCACCTCAACATTTTTCAGCACCAGATACTGACTCATAACATGGCCTCCAGGTCTTTCGTCATACGGACTGACTCCCGTTTTATCTGTTGTCTGAAGTATGCCTGCTCGGTATCAGAGAGCTGTAATTTCCTGGTTTCCAATACTCCTCGCACGTACCGTGCAAAGTTGTCTGAGATCGATTTCATCCAGGTGTCTTTATCACTTTGGGCTGCCTTCCGTATGTCTTCATTGCCTATGTCTAACCACGCATTTAAGTAGTCAGGTAGCCCAGTGTGAGCTTTACTCCAGCCTTCGGATAACAGCCAGAAACTTGAGACGTATTGAAGCAACTCATCAATCAGGTTCTGAACCAGACGTTGGCGCTGCGCCCGAACTTCCATCGTAGATTCGAGGTTTTGTGAAGACAGCGCAAAGTTTCTTAATTCTGCTAAAACCGGACGCGCTTTAAACAGGTAGCCCTTCCAGAAAGCAACCTCAGATTCAGGCGGTTGCAATTTGCCAACCCAACTTGGTGGCTCAGTATTTAGTAGATATCCAATACCCATCCGCCTTTTATTAAGCAAAGATATATTCTGCTGATTACTTCCACCAAACCTCTGAATTGCTAAATTCGGAATATCCAGAACAAGCCCTGGAGCATATCGCTTTGCCTTCTTCGCTGCTCGCCGTGCTTTTTCTTCATCGCCGAACCTTGAATCCTGAACCTTGCGATAAAGTGCATGGCTCATAGCACTTGCGGCTAATGGGCTTAGCAGGTGGTACTCCCCTTCAGCAACCGGAAAATAGACTTGTTTCGCCAACACATGAGATGCCGGATCAGAGAGTTTTAACGCCTGTGAGAAGCCTTCCATCCATTGTGCCAACTGGTCATCAGACCCAGCAAAGGGTTGAAAAGGCGCTGAATCGTTAGCGGCGACATAGTCGAGAACTCGCTTCCCCTGCCAATCCAACAAAAGCATATTGGCCACATCAAGTGCAGCAGCGTTACCGACTACATCCGTATGAATGTCTTCCAGAGCGGAGGTCGACAGGCACTGATGCTTGTCAGTATCAGACGCCTCGACCAATAAGCTACTGCCCTTCGCATCGCTATGGGTAAACTTCAGCGCATGACTGACAAGGCTGATCTGCTTAGCCCTTATCGCTGCGTCCGTCAGCCAGTTCGCAGGCAGGTACTTCGCTTTCTCTGCAGCCAGCGTCTCGGCGTATTCCTTATCGAAACTGGCAATATCCTCAGCCGCCACTAATGTCGAACGATTCTTAGCAGCCTCCTTCTCAACCTTCTCCAATCGATCTGCGCATCGCTTTGCGATGTAATCTAAAACTGCCTCTTCCATGAAAACCTCACCTAAGTATTTAATCTTTAAATTTAGAAACTTCACAAAGAATTGAAATAAACGCTATCAGGAAATACATTGTTACGCAACGGCTAGCATAAGGAACTCTAATGAGACGCAAACGCTTATCTAATAAACAGAGCCCTCGTGGTAATCAACAACCATGGTGGCTACTAGTACTATTGCTTCCCTGGAGTGAATCACCCACCATCAATATATCGCTCGAAAACCATGAGGAGGTCCATAGTCATCAATACATGCAAGCGCTACCAAAGATCATAAAACAATCGGAACTCCCGGAGACCGTACCTGTTAATTAGTTTGCCAAGCGATAGCTTTCTATGTAGCTTCTTGCACTTGCCGTACAGGCAGCTCAGAAATAAGTATTAAAGCTATACATTTCTAGCAATCCTATCCTGCCGCACAGGCAGCCTATGGGTTTCTCAGCCTTAGCCGTTACTAAAGAAGCCTAGCCACGGATGGTACTTATACTGGTCACCGACATTCAGCTTTCTGAGTGAAACTTGACCAAATTGCTTACTGACTACGTCGAGTTCTCTTTCCAGCTTCTCTGATAGTCTCAGATAGAGCGATTTTAAATCTGCATTTCCCCATTGCGACACCCGGCTGCTGATCACCAGCTCCTGATCACTCATCAGCCCGACCATTTCATTCTGTGGTCTCATATCCCACTCGCCGTCACCAAATCTGATAAAGGTCATTTCATCAAACTCATCTTCGAGGTGAAAGGTGAATACCTCACTCGGTGTAGACCGACGAAAGCGCGTCAGGCGCTGCAATTCGCCATGCCACGTATGGGATTTATCAGACTCCCACCAGTAATCGGCTGGTTTCAAATCGGTTAGCTGCAACTCCGGGTGACGGGTTAAAGCTAAGTGCGTATTAAGATGCTCAATATCTATCAGCGAATCGCCCACCATGCTTCTTTGCTTGACGGCAATTCGGGGAATAGAGCTGATGTACTGATAATCCGCTTTCTCCAACAATGAATTCAGGGAATCACTGTTTAATAGCAGCGGACCTTCTCCCGCCTTGTCAGCTGAAGTAAATGCTTCAAATCCGGGACGCGTGAAAATCAGGTCATACGCCTTTTCTTTTTCCGCGTGCTTTTTCATACCTTTAAAATTGGTATCCAGGATGAGCATATTGTCTTCAGAAGGCACCTGTTGCCGGTGCCGCTGGATACGCCCTGCTAATTGGATTAATGACCGCATTGAACTGGGCTCAGCAACCGCCCAGTCATAATCGTGATCACGCCCTACTTCAGTTACTGGTGAGCCAAGCACGATAAACAAATGATCCTTCTCTGGATGTGTGTCGAGTGCATGACGGATGGAGGGCTGTTGCCATATCGCGTGACCGTCGTGGCGGCCCAGTACCGAATCCAGCATCGCTTCGATATCGGAACGCACTATCATTGGGTGCTGACTGTGATACACGCAGAGGTGAATACGTGCGTTTTCAGGCACCTTACCAGCGATCATCAGACGAGCTACGGCAACCAAGGGTTCTATGTTGGCCATTCTGATCAAACCGATACTTACTCGCTTATTCGTCACGGGGTCTTTCGCGCAATGCCGTTGATGAAGCCCGTAAGACTCTTTGATAAAAAGGTTAGCAAGCTCCTCTACCGCTTCCTCTTTACTGAGTGCATTGAGGGATACAGACAATAGCCGCGCCTTCCGCAGAGCCTTGTCTGCGGTGTGTTGCTTAACAAGCAACGCAACACGCTTATTCATAAAGTCTTTGTTTTTGGCGTTAAAGTCTGCTTTATCAATGATGTGATCCCACTGTGAGCCAAACTCATCAAACCAGGCACAGGGGACAGCGCTCAAGTCAGTCATTGCTCCACAAGCACGGTTGTATTCGATTCTCCCTGCCCTATATGCACTGAATAAACCGGTAATCAACGCGGGGGGCATAGTCGCTGAGGAAAAGAGCACCCGCCCCCCTAATAGCCCGCACCAGTTCACCAGACGTGCAAGTGCGGGTAGATCTTGCGGGCTGAAGTCATCTGGTTCATCCAATATCAAGTCAGATGTCAGCAGCCGCAACATAGGGCCTATGTGTCTGCCGCCACGCAATGCTTCAGTGGCTGGCATCAGGTGATCAATGGTGGCAACGACAGCAGGTGCACTTAATAGTTGTAAGGCTTTATTAGGTTTGCCATTCGCTGGTGTTTTCAACCAGCGGCGAAGTACGCTATCTGCCAATGTACCGTCATAACTGATGGCGTGCGTGTCATCGAGCAAGTCTTCTGACGATTCGCTGCCCAGCACCGGGGCTTTGGTTTCTTCAGGGCTGTTATTGGCCTGGTGTTGTCGATTAAAGTCATCCAGATCTTTCACTGCCTGAGAGCCAATCATGACAGCAAGCTGATCATCGCTTAGTTTCAAGCGCTCTCGCAGAGCATTGCCGGTTTGTAAAGTCAGGGTGCGCAATCCGAGAGCAATAGTGAACCGGCATCCATCTTTATCGGTGCTGTTGAGGCCGTACATAATCCGTACGTTAGCGTAGGTTTTCCCTTTGCCAGTAGAGGCCATATTAATACCAAAGAAACCGCTATCCCGACTGTCTTTTGCTACGCTAACCGCCGTGTCGTAGGCTTTATCCTGCCACTTAAAAGTAGAATTTCCCGACCGTTTACGGATGATTTTTGGCTCATCCAATGCGGGCAGTTCTGATTTCAATAAAGGCAGCTTACTCGCAAACAAATACGCGTTTCGGCCTACCGCGAGATTGTGCTCATCAAGCTGTTGCTTTGTCTTACCTGTTTTCCTGTCGGTATTAGCAAAGACCTGAAAATCAGGATCTTGATAATCGGGATTTTTATCCTGAGAAGAGTACACATGGTCAGCTAAGATCAGCGACAAGCGGGCAATATGGCTGGTGAAGTTATCGGTTTCCAACCAGTCTGTTTTCGATAATTGCGGTAATCGCAATGCGCGCTTGGCTAGCGTTTGCGCCTGTCGGCACCACGTAAGGCTCGCGATTGGCGTACCACGGGAAAAATCAAACACTGCCCTCCAGTCACCTTCGCTCCAGTCAGAGAATGAGACCTGAGGAGAGTTCCAACTGGCGTCCCATTCGTTATTGTCGTGTGCTAAACGATCCAGGTTGGGGCTACTATCTTTTTGTTGATTAGGGAACAGCGGCAGGCGGTGATGGCTGACAATTAACCAGCCGACCAATCGGGCAAATGACCCTAAGTTCTGCATAGGGTGCCGAACCGACACGTCGCGGCTGGCGTAGCGTTCAGCAAAACGCTTTAACATACTCAAATCATCGCGGGTTTCGATTTTTCTCAGGTGCTCCAGCCATTCTTGATCCTGGCGTTTATCGACAAAGGCAGCGAACAAAAGCAATGACAACCATTCATGACGCAGAGGCTCTGCGGTTTTGCCCTTTGACGCTAACTTCTTTTGAAAGAGCTTGTTGGCTTTACCAAAGTCATGAAACAACCCAGCGATGCCTGCAGCAATAGCAATGACCTCTGCCGTATGCCACGTATCTTCACCTGAGGATTTCAGAATATCCCGGCTGGTGCTATTCGTTGGCACAGTGCCATCGTGATTAAATTTCCTACGATTTCCAACAATCCATTCAAGTTCGATCCGTTGCGTCCCCCGGAAACGTCGGCAAGAGACTGCTGTATTGCGCCTCGCGGTTTTACGCAGCATCTTCCTTAGCGTTATCAGGCCTTCCTCTGTGATGGTGCAGGTCCAGGTCCGGTCACCGGAGCGTTCAGCAAACTGATCCAGAATTCTTCGGGTTTCTGGGAGTGCTTTTTTGCTGCACTGAGATACCAGAAGCACAATCACGATGACTCTCCCACAGCGCTTGCAACATCTTTGATTGCGTCAATCATCAGGTCGAGAGCACCCTGTGTCTGAAAAACGGATATCAAACGCTGGCGGAATTCCTGCTCAGAATCACCCGCCATTGCCGCAATAAAAGCCGTCGGCATCACCATCGCGTCTTTAATCAGATCAGCAACATCAAATACCAATCCGCCACGCCGGGTTTTGCCATGAAGAACCGCTAGCCCGTGGGGAAGGCCAAGCACCCAGCAGGCTGTTGCTGCGAGGCCATAGGCTAAATAATTGCCGTGATCCAGATAGCGATTGGCAACATCTGTTCCCCCGCCTTGTTTTGCGCGCACGAATTCACCATAGCCGGTCGCCCGGGTCACCAGTTTATATAACAACTTGGTCATGGTGGCTTCTGTCGCCAGGACGTTTTTGACGGAGCCCGCATCGCATAACTTAAGATTGAATTGCTGAATGATCTGGATGAGTTCTTCTTCATTAACTGCAAAGTCTAAGTCGCGTTGCTTAGAGAATCTGCTCCAGGACGATTGCAAATAGAGCAGACGTTGCTCCTGAAAGCGTATTGCTGCCTCAAGACGCTTCTGTTCATCAAACCAGAAGGAGCACCAGAGCTGAAGATACTCTGTCGGCCTGTACTCACTCTGAGACGTCAGCCATTCGACATCTGCACTGACTTCGTTAGTGGCGAACAAGGGGGTTCCACCACCGCCACAGAATCCGATTAGAACGCCCGCTTTTGACAATTCACGCACTGCAGCTTGAGTAACAGACGTACCCGTTCCAAGCAAGATCACAGTGGTATTGGCAATAGGGATATTCCAGTACAGCGACTCCTTACCTTCTTCGGTAACGTATTCCACTCTTCCGCCTTTGACCAATACTCGACAGTATTGGAGGTAGTAGAGGTTTGCCCTCTTAGAGTGCAGTATCGTTTTCAAGTCTGATGGTGAAAGATCATCCATTACCGTGCGCTCATTGTTAGTTAATTCGCCACCCCTGGCCGCCATTCCTTCGATCATTCCTTGTGTTCGGCCTTTCGGCTTCCCCCATTGCGTTGGTTGTCACAACCGCTGCCTGCGTCCTGCCTGATCTATTCAACCGCTCATTTATCGTGCGCTCAATCACTGTACAAACTCACATGTCGGATTTTCCGGCAGGTTTCAGCCCTGATATGGCTTCACTCGTTCTGCTGATTCAGGAGTGAGCATGACCTGCTGTGCAACGCTTTGTTCGCGAAGGCGATCCAGGCCAAGGTGGTGGAGTATGTAAATCACCATGGCCGCTCTGACGCTGTAGGTACGGGTATAGCGCCCGTCCTCTCCCTGCTCCATGCAGTAGTCATGAGCGAGCACTTTCTTTTTATCTTGGGGTAATCGCACGTCGGGTTCGAGGGTAATATCTATCAGGGTATTCCACTTGATGTCGGTCTCAACCGTATGCTCTGCCGGACCTTCGTCGTTGTAGACTTCGGTAATGCGGGAGAGGACGTAATCACGGAAGTCCTGATTTTTCTCGCACCAGGCTCTTACATGCCAGCGCGAGCCTGTGTGTACCAGTGAGTGTGGGCTGATGATGCGGTCTTCGTAGTTGGTGCTGCTCATTGAAAGATACGACAGGTCTATTCGCCGTTTTTCACGGATCGCATTCAGCACCGGCTGGACTACCTCTGGGGATGGGCTGCGCTCAAACTGGCGCATGGGAAAGCACTGGCCAAAGCCGGAATGGGCAGAATTTCCTGACGGGTCTGGCGCCTGAAAGCTGAGCATATATTCTTCAAGGCTCCCCGTAGAGTAATGCGGTACGAACTGACGGGTCGGGATGTGGCCTTTCAGGCTTGTGTTGTATTGGAGGTTGCCGGGGCAACTGGTGTTGTAGCGTTTTATTAGTTTGCTGGCTGAGTCGCGGCTGATGCCAAAGGCGTCGTATAAATGACCGGCGTTCACCCGCCCTTCCCACAGGGCGCGAAGTTCGATGAATTTAAGAACGACCTGGTGCTGATATGAGACGTGTTCCTGAGTATTCATGTACCCTGTCCGTGGTTTAGTAACAAATGTGAGGATAACAGCGCCGGGGGACGCATGCATGTGTCGGGAGACGACAGGCGTGAGGGGCCGCTTTCGCAAATAGCCTTCGGCTGATTTGCTCCCACATGGAGAGAGGTGTCATGTCGGGGAGAAGCTCCCCTCCTACGGGTGCAATATTGCAGCGCCATAAAAAACGGGAGCCGAGGCTCCCGTTAAGTTATACACGCTTAAACGCTATGTACGATTACTCGCAGCCTGCATCGGTAGTGTGGTTACAGCCATCTGCATCAATAAAGAGCTGCGTAGAGTACTCTTCGATTGGCAGTTTCTGAACCTGCTGGCTGTTTTCGGTCAGGCCTTCGACGTAATCGATAAAGCCCTGAGCGTATTCGGTGTAGGTGTCTTCGTAATTACCTGCGTCGAATGGCACGCTGAAGGTGGTGTAGCCATCCTGGCCCGAGGCGATAAAGTCGTTAGTCACTACACGATAGGTAGCGGCGGTATCAATCGCTGTCCAGCTACCTGCAACCTGTGAGTTCACCTCGACATTGCTGACACGACTACCTTTTGCCTGTGATGCATCAATGTCGTAGCGCAAGCCTGAAGCGTATGGATAGGAGCCACTTGAACCTTCATTATCTAGGAAGTTAGCCAATGCATCTTCGAGGACGTCGATGATCTGCTGGCCTGTCATATCCAGAATCACGAGTGTGTTCGAGAAAGGCAGCAGCATGAAGGCGTCGGCAATAGTAACGTCACCTGCTGGCAGATCAACACGCACACCACCACCGTTCTGGATGGCGATATCCGCAGTCGGCGTTACCGTCAGGAAGGCTTTTGCAACGACGTTTGAGATATCAGAACCGTTCTCATAAGTTGCCGAAGTATCACAGATAGTTGAACGACCCTGACCCGGGATACGCTCAAGGCAGAGGTCTTCGGCGTTGGTGCCGATCACGGTCTGTTTGAGTACATCAACGTCTTCGTCGTAAACATCCAGAATGGCCTGAGTCGTCGCATCTGGCTGGATAGCGACGATCTCGTCTTCTTTGGTCAGAGCGCTGGTCACACGAGTAACGTCTGCGCCAGTAAGAACACGCGTTTCATCGTCGTTGTATTCGTATTCGTAAGTTGTGCTGATTGGCATATACGGCTGACCAGAGCACGATGTGACGTTACCGTCAGTGTCGAAGTCGACATCCAGCTTGCCCATCAGGTGAGCGTATTCCCAGGCCTGAACCACACATACGGTGTTGCCGCCAGCATCAGTAACTACTGTCGGGTATTCGCCTTGCGGGTTGAAGCCAAGATCAGAGAAGGTCTCGTCGCCCAGGAGGGTGTGCGAGTCACCGCCAACAATCACGTCTACACCATTGAGTGCCGCAGCCAGTTCGAGGTCATTGGCGTACTGATAGTGGGTCATCAGGATGATTTTATTCACGCCCATGCCTGACAGTTCGTCGATGTACTGCTGTGCCGTCGTGGTCTCGTCAGAGAAGGTAGTGCCTTCATCCGGGCTGGATGAGTTTTTCGTTTTACCGGCAATATCAATACCGATGATGCCGATTTTCTGGCCTTCGCGCTCAACGATGGTGTAAGGCTCGATGTAGCCTTCAGCAATCGCAGAATCTTCAGCTGGGTTCACGTTGGCTGCCAGCGTTGGCGTCACACAGGCAGACGAGTTCAGCGAATCAAGGAAGTTCGCCAGACCGGTATCGCCATCATCAAACTCGTGGTTACCGAGAGCAAAAGCATCAAAGCAGATCTGGTTCATCATGTCGGCGTCAGCACGACCTTTGAACAGCGAGTAATACAGTGTGCCGGTAATCGCATCACCAGAGTGCAGCTTCAGAACATTATCTGACTGCATTTGAAGACTATTGAACAGGCTCACCATCATAGGGAAGCCACCGTAAGTCACGTCGACTTCTGATAGCGGCACCATGCGCACAGTATCTTCTCCGCCTTCCTCTTCAGCCTCTTCAATAACCTCGACAGTGGCTTCAAGCCCCAGCTCAGACACATCAAAGCCGAAATCATCCGCTGCAATATGTGAGTGGTGATCATTCATATGCAGAATGCTAAGCGACATGGAGTTGTCTTCGTTCGATGGTGCTTGTTGACCAGTTTCACCTTGCTCGCCCTGTGGGCCCTGAGGTCCTGCTGGCCCTTGAGCGCCGTCTTTTCCGTCTTCACCGCCACATGCCGAGAGACCTGCAACCATGGCTGCCAGTGCTGTAAGTTTCCACACTTTCATGATTAAACCTTTAATACGTTGAGTGTTTTAAATCCTCCGACACATTAAGAACGAACGTTTACTATCCGGTGACAGTCATCTGGCAAATCCGTGACAGAAGGATTTCAGATTAGTGACAAGTGAACCCCTGATGACCTGAATTAATTTTTTTGTATTCACCACTTGGAAGTTAAAAATCCTCCCCTATATAGAAAGTAACCGAACGGAAAAGCACGATCCCGGGAGTGCTTCATCCGCCAGGCGAAACCCTGATTTGCGCAAGTGCGCACGTGTGTTTTATTTGGTGTGGAGAAACTTCTATGACTCATTTAATTAATCGTTCAACCCTATTTGATGACCTGTTCCGCGATGTTGCTTCAGGTTTTTATGTAAAACCGCTGCACGGTGAGGCACTGCCCAAAAGTGTAAAAGTCGACGTCAGCGATGCTGGTGAAAATTACCTGATACATGCAGAGATACCTGGTGTTTCAAAGGAAGATATTCATGTTGATATCGATGGCGCCAAAGTGTCGATTAAGGCTGAAATAAAACAGCAAGACAGTACGTCCGATGATCAGCGCGTGCTGCACAGCGAGCGCTATTACGGCTCAGTATCACGCAGTTTCGAGCTGCCTCAGGATGTCGATATCGAAAAGTCCGCGGCGGAGTACAAAGATGGTGTGCTGCAGCTGACCTTACCGAAAAAGGTACAGCAGGAATCTCAGCGTCGTCTTACCATCAATTGAGCCTCCAGGCTCCAGGCCACTGCAATCAGGTATAGCCAGCAGTGGCCTGAGCACACCGTCCTATGACGACAAAGACCCTTCCAATTGACTGAGTAATGGGTAAGAATGAGCCATTATTTTGACACAAGGTCCCCAAGTGGCAGGGTTACGCGAAAGGAAACTGGCAATTACAGCAGACCTGCACTGGTCGCTGGAGGAAATGAGAGCGAAGGAACTCGGCAAGCAGTTTCTTCTCAATCTCAGTGAATTTCTGCCCGTCTACAGCCCCGCGCTTCGCCAGGTATACGCCGACTACGATACCTATTTCACTAAGACATCCGTCGTTATCTTGCCTGACCCCGCCGACTTCACAACCACCTACTCCCACATTCCAGAAAAATCGGTGAAAGCAACTGGCCTGTTACTGCACCCTACGCCTGATGGTGTTGGCGTCAATCTCAGGTTGAGAAACCAAAAGTCAAAGACGCTGCCGCTGGAAACCGCCTTTCAGCTCGTGCGCAAACAACTTCGGGGCCCTTTCCTGCCGGTCGTTAAACGCGGCGACCTGCGTGACTTTGACCAGCTGACGCCCTGCCTGCATCTCAATGCACTGGCACTGGGTAACGCGGATACTCTGTCGCGGTTTGAGCGTATTGATATCGCCAACGCACTGGAAGAACGCGTCGAAGAGCTGGTGCTGGCTGCTCACTTGCTGGGCGTTTAGCAAGGTAGGCGAGAAACAAGAAGAAAGACGAGAAACAAAAAAGCCGCTGCATTGCTGCAACGGCTTTTTTAAATTTTGGTAGGACTACCCAGATTCGAACTGGGGACCTCTACCATGTCAAGGTAGCCTTCCAAATCCGCTAAGCGTTTGTTTTATAAGGGGTTTAACCCCTAAAACCGTGCGCAATGAGCGCAATAAACGCGAACAGCGCAACCATTTAAAATCAATGACTTAGGTTTTGCGAAACCACTGTATATTGCCAATGGATATCAACACTACGCATAGCCTTGTAACCAAGTGGGAGTTAGATATGAAGATTACGTTTGAATTTGAAAGTAGCTATAAGGGTAAGCTCGTCATCGACGGCAAAGAGTTTGAAATAATCAAACGTCCTGGAGAGGCGGAGCTTAAAGCCCCAGAGGGAGAAAACCTTGATGAAACACTCGGAGGTATTATTGCCAATGAGCTGTTCGGAAAATTCTCTGACGTCATGAGGGCTTGGAGTCTTGCTGATGATATCGATTGTAACGTTGATATGTGGACAGCTCTATCAGAAGAGGCTGGCAACGCGGCGTATCAGGCTCTTTAAGCGACAAAATAAAAACGAGTTCGTGAGCTTGTCTCACGCAACGATGTGTTATGGAGGGGATTGTATGAGTAGCAATAAAAGCCCGTTACAGTATGGCTATGAGCTGGAGCGTAAAAACCCGGTGATTTTTATTAGTGTTGATGTCGCCCTTCCTTCAGTTGAGGGTGATTATAGGGTCTGGCTTGCAGATGGCTCTGTGGCTGAATCAAGATGGAATGTGAGGATATTGAGTAAACCTATTCGGTTTCTACCGTTAGCACATAGTTATTGGTCGATAGAGATGTTTTGTGATGAGACCGTGACGCACTGGGAGGCCAAGATATGAACAGCAGACAGAGAAGAAAACTAGAAGCGGCGTGAGTGTTTCGACGCCTAACCCAGAGCTTTGCTTTCGAGCGGAGCGAGATAAGACAACAGTGAATTGTTATTGCTCGGGAGGGCAAAGATCATGGCTGAATTAAAAATTAAAGTACCGGACGTGGCGCATATTGTAATAACTGGGCCTACTTCGTGCGGTAAAAGTATTGTGATGGATAGGATTGAAAAAGCCTTGAAAGCTGAGTTCGGCGCGAATGTAGTTAGTGAGGATCTTCGCATTGAGCGCAACGGTAATGATTACGATGATTTGGATCAGTGGCAAAAGGATATGGTCAAGAAAACCACTTGGGTACTGAGCGAGCAATAACAGAGAGTACGCGCGTCGAGGTACGAGATCGGCGCGCTACGAGGTGTTATTTCGGGATGACTATGACCTCTATATCTGGTGCTGCTATCCGGGCCCGGTCTACGAACCGACCTTCACCGGGCTCGCAGATCAGGACAATGACAGGCATACGCCCCGTCGTTCGGGCGTAGTAAAGAGCCTGGCCTACAGCCTCCGCCCATTTATGGCACCAGTCGAACTCAACCGCGTGAGTAGGTGTGAGGCAGTCGACCCGGGTACGGTCTTCGAGCACGTATTCGGTTTGACCGCCCATATGTGGGCAATACGCGCCAACGTAGTCAGCTTCCATTGGTCTCGTCATTTGCTGCAGCTTGATTCATTGCAGCAATGTAGCCTAAACGGAATGACATCGCATCTTTAATGACAGGGTGATCGGGTTCGAGTTCGGCGATAGAAAACAGGGCCTTCTTACCGCAAGGCTTCTGAGTAATGATGAGGTTTTCAGTGATTGCTATTACTTCCATGAGGTGCTCCTCCTTATTGATAAACAAAATATTAATGCATCCAATTGCAAGCGTCATCGGTAACAGAAGCTCAATTTATCCAATGCAGACAAAATGGCATACTTTGTCTAAATGGGAAAATTGAGGCTAAAGGTATGCATGGTGTGGCCGGTCTGGGCAGTCGACTTCGAGAAGCGCGCAGGGAGGCGGGGCTATCAGCTGATTGGATGGTGCGCTTTCTGAATGGGTACTTAGTATCAGCAGGTATGAAACCCGTAGGCATACAGACCTATTACAGCTGGGAGCGAATAGGCACTCCCAGAGAAAGACCGGGGAAGTCCTACCCTCACCCGCTGATTTATAAGCTGGTGCTGATCCCGCTGGGTGTGACTGGATACTGGCTGTTCAATGGGGATATGGGCGGCAAGATAGTAAAGTACAGAAAGGATCTTCCTCAGCTTGAGAAGATCAATTACGGCATCGAACAGAAATCAGGAGTAACGCTGCCTGATCGCTTGAGGATGGAATTTAATAGGGTTGAGCCGCTAATGAACAACGGCCAGCGTAGAGGGTTATTGGAAATGCTAAGGGCAACCAGATGATAGGCAGCTGGACATACGAAGAGGCGGCAACGCTGATACTGACATGCTATGCACTCAGCTTCGTCATCGTAATTATGTCTGACAGTGTACCAACCAAGTGGCGAACGTGGACCACGGTGCACTGTGTTGCGCTGGCGGTACCCATCGCAACACTGGCCACCTCAATTCTGGTGGCGATACCCGGCCTTATGATTCTTGGCCTGGTAATCGCCGCCACGTCCCGGGTTAAGCGTCGATAGCTTTCAGCTTCGGCGATACACGCTCAATCAAGTGATTCCTGCGCAGCTTCAGCAAGTCGATCTGACGGCGCTTTTCTTCTGCGCTGAGACTTCCGTTTTTCTCAATGGCCTTAATCCGGTTGCGGATCTCCTGTAGTCGTCGGTTCACCTGATTCAACAACTTACGCATGCCAAGCAGGTCACGGTTTTCTCTCAGGGTATCGGCGTACTCTTCCATATCACCCTCTTCCCTGTACTTCCTCATATCCGCATAGAGGCGATCAGCCTTACGCAGTGAGTCATAGAACAGCTCTGCGTCTTTTGTGTAAGACGGACGAGAGGCATCACGGTAGAAGCGCCTAATAGGCTGATATTCCGTCAGGAAGACGGACGGCTTTTCGTTATCGCTGAACTGACGAACGGCCACGTCAGGGATGGCCGACACCCATGCGCCAATCTGACCCAGGTAGCCACCAATTAGAAAGTCCATTTGCACCGGTGACAGTGCGTAGTTGGAATCCTCACCAAATACGCCCGTGGTCACCTTGCTCAGCATCTTAGCGGCGCCTGTCGTGCCTTCATTGACCCGGTTACTCTTGCTCAGACGAGACTGCCCGATGGTTTCAATCTGGCGCTCAGTGAATGAGTCTTTGTTGGCGTACACGTCCAGTGCCGGCTGGAACATTTGCGGCACAGCGCTGAATGCAAACGTGCCTGTCAGCATGTGCCACATGCGCTCACGGAACAGTTTGCCGGTCGCCTCATCGTCCATACCCTGCTCAAGCAATCGTTCGGTCACCGTCGCAATGGCACCCACTTCAAACGGTTTAGGGATGGTAATGACGTGATCCGTTTCCGGAATGCGGAACCACCAGTAGGAATCCTTCAGCCAGTCTGGGGCTTTACGGTATTCCTCATCGTCCTGGTTATGTGCGAACAGAGTCATAGTGGCAACCGAAAGCGCGCCAACCACAGCAGAGAATCTGGCTGCCGCCTTTTTCTCTTCAATGCTGGTTTCGACATTACCAACCCCAAGCATCTGCGCCACTACCTTCGTCGATGGCTTCACGCCTGAACGATAAAGTTTATCCAGACCCTGCAGGCGAGCATTCAGGAATGGCACAACGTCGATCAGGAAACGAACTGCAGGCCACGCACCATGCGCGGAAAAGTCCATCAGGTCACGGGCCTGAAACGCGGCATACATGGTTCCCTTGCCCGCCTCTTCAGCTTGCTTGAACGCGGCCGCACGGTTCACATTCTCCAGGCTATTGTTCACATCCATCCATCTATCCCAGCCAGCCTGCAAAGGCTTCAGCCCCAGAGACAGAAGCTGTTTAGGGTCTTTAATTACTTTCGCACGGCGCATCTGACCATCGATCTGATAGCGAATAGAGTCAGCATCTTCACCATAGACGTGACCAAAGCTGAACGCGCCACCAGAGGCCATCAGGCGCGCTCGTTCGTAACTATGCCGGTCCATCAGTCCAAAGGACTTGAGGCCCTGAGCAATGTTACCGGCCGCGTTCTTTTTCATATCGGTAACCGCCACGGCACTCATGGAGTCCCGCAGAAGGTTAGCGACAACGAACTGAGGCGTACTGGTTGTCAGGTTGGTGAAGGTCCGCTTGAACCAACGCATAGCCGACATGGCGTAGCCGTTCATTCCGGTATGGTTAAGACTGGTCAGCGACGAATAGACCATAGGGTCAGAAATGTCGTACCACTCTTTTTCGCCATTACGCAGAATGAAGGTGCTTTGCTTTTTGTCCCGAGCTGCCTCGACAGTTTTCTCTGCCGCGCCCAGCTCAACCGCGTTATCAATACCCTGCTTAGCCGCCATGTTCTTGAGGCTGGCGTCAACAAGGTGGTGAAAATTCATCAGAGTGTTCTGTAGGAGGTCATTCAGGTTCTGGGTGCCGCCCTTCAGCTTTTTGTATGCCTGCTGGCGTGACAGTCCGCCCATGACGCGGGGGCCGGTAGTGTCGTCGTTATCTTCGTCCAGTCGATAAAAAGGAACGTAAAACTCATTCGCCCACATTTCCCGGTTTTCGCTGGTGATTATTCCTGACTTTTCCGCAATCGCCAGAACGTCATCCCGGTACTTCTGGAACTCTTTGAATACCTTCTCGTACAGGGCGTTGCGGTCGCCGCCGTTTTTGAGTTGACCGCGGTTAAGTCCTTTCAGTGCCTGAATATCTTCCGGAGTGAACAGATTCTCACGACCTTCGGCCATCAGCTTTTCACCACGATTACCGGCAATCCACCCCATGAACCGCTCAATCTCAGCGGACGAGCCCAGTTTATTCAGGGTATAAATCAGACCGTTAGTGTCTTTCTTCACATCGACGATACCGTCTTTGTTCATAAAGATGCGGCCAGCGTTCATCATCGCAGACACAGCACCAGAGGCGGCATTGCTCATTTTGGCGCGAGCCCAAGCAGAGCGGGTAATATTTTCTTCACTGGTGATATTGCCATCCAGCAACTGTTTATCCAGCTCCATCAGTCCGGCATAGCGATCAACCAGACCCTGACGGACCTTTAAGCGCCAACCATCCATGACACCACGCACTTTTTCGGCGGCAGTTTCTACCGGGCCTTTCGGCCCGATTTTAGAGAGGGCTGATTTCTCGGCATCGTTAAGGCTGGAGTCCTCCGCAAGGTCGTCGGATAGGCGGGCGAGAA
>NZ_DFQB01000039.1:24672-27558 GCF_002377545.1 Thalassolituus sp. UBA3500
GGCGGGCGAGAACCGTTCCGCCGCCAGGCTGAGACATGACCTCGGCTTGCCATAGCTGGTCATTTACAGCCTCAATCGTTATTCGACTTTCATCCCAAATCACGTAGTTTCGATCATCACCCTTTCCTCCTCGACTATCGCCGTCCAAGTACATAAGGCCCGGAATCCCTACAGAGTTTAAAGCCAGGGAAACGTCCCTCGGTGTTTTGCCGATAATCCCCCTTCGCCCTGTGATTACCTCTGCGATAGTTGAGCCTTCAAGAGCCTCTCTTTTGGAGTGGTATGTATCGCCAAGGTAAGACCAATATTCTCCATCGTCCATGCTCACCGGTTCAGAGTTAATCGCTTCGGTTATGAATGGATCTTCAAGCGAAAGCAGCCTTTCCTTGATCTCATCGGGCTGCTTTGACAGAGGCAGGTCAAAGTCGATAAGTTCTGACTCTGCTGGTAAGTCAGCCTGAAACAAACTTCCAGAACTGGATAATCTTGGCATCTTCTTTTTCCATGACTCCAGAACCGCCTGCCTAGACACCAATAAATCGCGCAAATATTCGCCTGCCCTATCAATTTCCACGCTGCCATCAGCAATCGCAGCGGCAATATTATTGTTATTATCTTTAAGAACGCTGAATGCTTTTTTCTCGCTTCCCGTTGCCGGCCTGCCATCGACAGTAAGGCCAGATAAAGCATCACGGTAATACTCCGCCACCGAACGCTTACCAGCAAAATACAAACCCCAGCCATACGCTTGGGCACCCTCCCCCGTCCCTACCGCATCCAGACTAAAGCGATCAAAAATATGCGGCGTTCCGTGGTATGCAACCATCGGTAACGCACCGCTACCGCCTTTGCCATTATTGCCATGTGTTTGCAGGTGACGACGCCCTTTTTCAATAAGCGCCAGGGTATCGGTATCCGTCCAGTCGATATCAGGATTGAATTTGCGGATCAGGTCGCGCAGGGCAGCAATGACACGCTGTACTAGCCCCATCTTCTTACCTTTCTCGGCAAGGTGGGCAATGTACTCCAGAACAGCAATACGACGCTCATCTGGGTTGTCATAGTCAAATGCGTAGCGATCAATGTCTTTATTGATCACTGAATGTCCGGCGCGATAATAAATATCGTCCAGCATTTCCAGATAGGCTTTGCCGCCCAGCTTTTCGTTTTGCTTCAGGTAGTTGATAACGCCGCCATGGCCTACCACCTCATGCAGGAATACACGCTTGGCGTGATATTGGTCCCGGATGTTTCCAGCGACGATGTAGGTTTTGCCGGTCTTGATATCGTAGGCACCGTCAGCGCTGTCGAAGTATGCGCCAAGATCAATCTTGACGCGCCCGGGCAGATCCAGACTCGTTTCAACCACCTCAACTGAGTCCATACCTTCAGCCATATCCTCAAGCCAGCCGCGCACCTGCTTGGCAGTGCTTCGGGTCTGCACTCGGGATTTGCCGCTGAACTGGCTGGCCAGAGAGCGGATCTGCTCATTAACGTCGTCAGAGAGAGAAGCAAGTGGCGCCTCCGGCTTGTCAATCACAACAACTTTGGTATTTACGCCGGTAGGATTCAGAGACGACTTAAACGCACCCTCTGGCAACGCCTGCTCTTCTGCTCCAACTTCATCGAGAAACGCACGGAAATCTTTGTTCTTCTTGTTTGATCGGTCGCCGGTCATGCCAGATACAATCGCCACCAACCGTCCGCCCGGCTTCAGAAACTGATAGGCGTGCACCACATGATCAATGTCCTGATCTTTGCTGAACGGGGGGTTCATAAGCACACGGTCGTACTTCTGCTCTGGCGCCAGCTCAAGGAAATCGTCACCAATAACATTGTGACCCTTCTCTTCCAGAATCTCTCGAAGCTGGCCAGCGAGCTCTACAGTATCCACCTCGGCACCAGACGCTTTAGCCTCATCTGCAAGGAGGCCATTACCCGCCGAAGGCTCAAGCACCGTCATGCCATCTTCGATATTGGCCAGGCTGGCAATTTCACTTGCTGTTGATTCTGGAGTCGGGAAGAAGTCATTAAACGCCTTTCTGTTACCCAGCACCGTGCGTTGAAGTGCATCCTCAAGGTCCGCCAGCTTGGTCTTGCGCTTAGGTCCCTCGACCTTTGCTTTCAGCTTGATGAATTCAGCGAGCACAGCGCGAAGCGTAGGTAGGTTTTCAATCCCCATGCGCTCCAATCGCTTGCGGCTCATAGCGACATCGTAGTGAGTCGTGTACTTATCGCCGTGCGCGGTGGTGAACTCGAGTATTTTTTCTCTGACCCGGGTAGGAATAACAACCGGCTTACCATCTTTCGATGATCTGGCCTGGGCCCTCAAGGCATTTGCCGCCTGTTTAAATCCTTTGACCACCTCCATTTTTTGAGCAAGATCTTTTGCTGAATCCGGGTAGTAAGTCTGCAGAGGCAGCTTGGCAAACTGCACCTTCTGCTCTGGTGTGACCCCCTCATTCCAGCTTCGTCGACTCATTCGGTCATGCTGAAATAATTCTGGATCAGCATCATAAATCAGACGGTTCGCCAATCCATTAAGCAGCTCTACCTGAACCTTTTGGTTCGCATTTTTCAAAAGTGGGTAGTCGCCGTCGGCAATCTCCGCCATCACTTTGGCAAGTGTCTTCTGAGTTTCTGCGCGTGCGCGAGCGCCAGCGGCCATGTCGGCTCGACGCAGAGTGTTTGTCTTGCGATCAGCGTTCAGGCTTTCGTCAGCATCCGTTTCAAGTCGTTCGGCAATATCGCGCATTCGGTCAGAAGCACGCTCAAGTTTCTGCTGCCTACGCTCTTCGGCTCTTTCTGACAAATCAGCGTCTTCGCCTTGCATCCAGCTCTTAAACTGGCTGGCCTGCTCAAGAGTTGGGAAGTAAAAGTTGCCGC
>NZ_DFQB01000039.1:27874-90363 GCF_002377545.1 Thalassolituus sp. UBA3500
CCCGCCACTCATAGAGCGAGCCATGGCCGCAGCTTCTTTGAATTTTTCCTTGCCCAGTCGGTCAATAACCTTGACGTTAAAGATGGTCTCGCCGGTTTTCCCGTGAGTACCCTCTTCAGGCTCGCCCATTGCTACTGCTTCGTCCGACTGAAAGCCTTTTCTGACATCCTCAATCGGAGTGTCACGCATCGCCTTCTCTGCAATCAGGCGGTCGTACAGCGTCCGTTGCTCCAGACTTAAAGACTCAAACCCCAGAACCTTGATTGCATCCCTGAATTCATCAAGCGTTTTCGGGTCCTTCAGTCCGTCAATCCGCGCTTTGCGCTCAGCTATTGCTGCATCGATATCCGCTTTTCGCTGCTTTGCATACTCCGCAATGGTTGCATCTGTCAGCGACTCAATATGATCCCGTGTGGCCTGCACAACATCAGAACCATGCGACCAAGTAATAAATCCATCGCTACTACCGATAAAGCGATACTTCTGCACCAGACCTTGATAGGCCATGCGAACCATATCTTCTTTTTTCGTATCGGAAAAAATATGGCTGTTGATCATTGGCTCCAGATCAGCTTTCTTCAGCTTGCGGAGTTCAGCCTTGCTGGCATCAGGATCAGCAACAAGGGCCTCAAACGTGCGAGATAGCTCTGCCTTCGTGACGGCCTCGCCACCACTCAAGCGCTTCATTACGTTGTTGATACCTTGGTAGGCAGTAGCTGCACCCTGCTCTGGCTCTGGCTCTGGCTCTGGCTCTGGTTCTGGTTCAAGATCAGGCCCGAAGTCTTCATTCACCTCGGTAGCGCTTGCCCGTGGCGCATCAGCAATATCAGAGTTTCCGGCCTCAGCCGCACCCTCTGGCACAGGATGAAGCTCAAAACCACCTTCTACCTCTACCAGTTCGTAGCCTGGATGCTTCTTCAGGGCTTTACGGGCTGCGCCTTTATTCTTGTAAGGGTTCCCAGCGCTATTGCGGATAATGGGCTTATCGTCATTTTCTGGCGCTGTCTGTTCAGGCTGTTCTGGCTCGCCATACTCTTCACGCAGCGCATTCCACGCCTGACGGTTTAACCCTTCAGGAGAGTCACTGTTAAGTTCGTTGAATTGCTCAAATGACAGTGCGGACTGCGCTCGATCAACATCAGTTTCATACTGATCCTCAATGCGCTGCGTGGCGGATTCATAGCCAGGTGAAGAGGGCTTCAGGCCCTCGGCTCTGGCCATTTTCTTGAGGTATGACTTGCGAGTGGCGGTTAGGATTTCAGGAAGGTCAGAAGTAGGCTTTGGTACGGGTTGTGACTTTGGCTTACTTTCCTTTTTCTGCCCCTCAGAACGAGAAACCCCGGCGGGTGCCGGGGTTTCGTCTGATTCGTTATTTTGGCTGTTCTCAGGATTATCTGGCGGGCTATCTCTCGCCGCCTGGAGTAAATCGCTTTGACCAGCCGCTGCTGCTTGGTCGGTTTCGGCGTTCGATCCAGCAAGTGCAAACGAATCCACTTCTGCATCTGCCTTTGCTTTCTGCTGGGCTTTCAGTTCAGTTTCTGAACTTACCTTCTCGGCCTGCTGGCGGTCAGCTTCCTTCTGGCGGAGGTCTTCTTCCGTATAGGACGTTAAGAGCTCTTCTTCGGCTTCTGGCTCTCTTTCGCCTTTGATCCACTCTGGCTCTTCACCTCGGTCGGCGGATTCTTTTTCCAGTGCTCGTTGATTTGCAGTGCGTACAACACTTGCGGGTGTAATTTCTTGTCCATTCTTATGCGCCTCGGTCGCAACAAATAATCTCAGGCTGAACTCTACAGGATCGTCACCGAATTGCTTGGCAACTTCAGTAACAACATTCTCAGGCAGCCCGGAATCCAGCGCTTCGCGAATATCATCAGCGAGCGCACGCCCTACGCCGTCACCACCCGGAACGGCCTCATAGTCAGCATCAGTAAAACGCTGTTCGCCGGAGGATGCAATACGCTTTATCGCTTCAGAGTATCGCTGAGGCACGGGATCAGAGTCAGCAAATCCCGCCTCTTGCGGCGTCATTTCACCGCGCATGACCTTGCGGAATTTGACCAGGTCTTCGCGTTCTGGTCTGGCTTGAGTTCGAGCGTATTCATTACGATTTTCGGTAATATGATCCAGAGCGTAACGAACGGCACGGGCCTGACCTCTGCCAAGCGGTCGCCCCTTCAGAGCCTGATCAATCGTCTTCTTCAGCCCCTTCACACCCAGACGCTTTACATTATCCGGAGCGTCCTGAAACCATTTTGGGTTTTGTGACGGCGTGCGCTTGATAATCTTGTCGTTACTGTCTCGGACGTATGTTACCCCGCCACCAGAAACGAGATCACCGGCCATATTCTCAAGGCCAGATCGGAAGTAAGAGCGCAGGAGGCGACCATCATCCAGCCCTTTCGGTAACTTGTGCTTGCGGATCTGATCTTTCACTCGGTCAGACAATTCGTCAGCCCGATCATCGCCAGCAAAATCAATGCCGCCCCCCGGCTCATAATCCTGAATGGCCAACCCTGACTGATCACGCTCTTGGCGCTCAAAATCTATAGGCGCATCCGGGCCCGGCAGCTCTTCAACGTCAACAACTGGCGGCACCGGCTCCTGATCTATAGTGATCTCATCGACAGGAATTTCTTCGATGTCTTCAGGGCGCATTCTCGCTGGCGCATTGCCAGGGTCTTGCCCCTGCTGCTCAGTCATTGCCCGTTCAGTTTGCTGGCGCGCCGCTTTGGCTTCTTCTGTGGTGCCCATGTAGTACGGTGCATCCACAGAGTCAGGAATCAGCGTTGACGGATCGGGCTCATAGTCAGAAACTTCAGGCTGAAGGTTATTAACCCGAACTCTATCCATTTCATCGTAGCTTTCCTGAGTCCGCTCCAGATACTCACCGATAGCAACATACTCTGCCGGAAGCTGAGATTTCGTCTCGGGAGCTTCTGCGTCACGCTGCCCCATCTGGGTAACTTCACGGTAAATCTTCAGCGCCCGCTCATTAAAGCGTTTCGCGGATTCGGTATCACCTTCGTTAGCGAACTCTTCCGCCATCTGGAAATTACGCTTAGCTGCACGCAATCGGACGGCCTCATCCTCAAAGCCTTGCTGTTCAGCAATGCGGATATCGTCATCGATACCGCGATACTGGCCGCGCTCCGCTTTGATCTGCTCGACTGCCTGCTCCAATGGCGGCATAGCCTGAACCTGAGCATAGGACTCCTGAGTATTATTCTCCTGAGCCTGCTCACCTTCAGTTAATTCACCGGCCTGCTCCTGAATCGAAGGCTTCTCTCTCGGAGTGCCTTTCGTGAGCGCCCCCATAGCGCCACCCATGCCGGCGCCAAGAACACCCTCATTCAGTGCATTGGTTGCAACGCCTTCCATCAAGTCGCGATCAGTGTCCACGCCCTCATTCACCATGGCGCGGTTAATGTTGAATTGCTCCATACCGCCCTGAGCCGCTTCGGGGATACCTTGCCCAATAGCCTGCATTCCGGCATTCGTCAGGCGCTTACCAGTACCGACACCGCGAATGAGATTGTCGATGTAGCGACCACCAATGGCATCCAGCGTCAGGTTTGAGGTGATAGTAAGAGGGTCAGCCTGAACCGACGTAGCAACACGCTCTGCCAGCGTTTTTGTTGCGGTTTTTCTCAGCTCGCTGACAGTCGCATTTGGGTTTTGCTGGTGAAGCTGGTAATACAGCTTCCGAAATTCGTTAGACTCGTCCAGGTCTGTATCAGACAGATTCAAAATCTCATCACGAACCTGAATACCCATCTGACCGCCGGTAATGCCAGCACCTGCAAGCGCCTGACCGGTAACGCCAGCGCCAGAGCGAATCATACTCTTGGCATATTCCTGTGCCGCTTCTTTGGTCATGCCCTTAGCCAATCCGCGCTTGATCAGGTTTTTCGTAACAACCTTCGCGCCAACTTTGGCTACCGCACCGGTAAAACCAAAACCAGTTACAACCTGACCGGCCAACTGACCAGCCATATTGGAAAACTGCAGACCTATCGATTCAGGGTCTGACCAGGCTTCGCCAAATTGTACGTCGCCGTTTTCGTCCTCTGAGAAAAACTGCTTACCCATCGCCTCGCGGCCAGAGTCAGACATTTGATCCATCTGACCTTCTGCCCAGTTCTGAGTCGCGTCACGCAATTTCCCAGCGGTTTCTGAGCCGGTGATCTGATGAACAGTTTCCGCCATGCCAGCGGCAGACTGGCCTGCCCCCATCTGGAAGGCATCGACGGCGTCACCACCGAAACCCTGCTCGCCATCTTCAGCAATGCGCTGAGCTTCAACATCGGCAGCGGTTTTTCTGTGGGAGAATCCGCCTGACATGGGCGGTGGATTTTGATAGGCGATGTCGTATAGGGAAGGAGACTTACTTTTGGTATCCGTCATGGGGCACTCTTAAAAAGAATCTAAGGAGGCGGATGCGTCAGACAGAGATACGATCTGCTGAGCGATGGCGTTTACTTCTTGGGCGCTGCTGGCTTTTTGTGCTGCCTCTCTGAGAGAAGCGATTTGCTTTTGCTTCTTCCGCTCATTGAGACGAGCAACCCGATCACGGAACTCTGACCGCGGCTTTTCTGTCATTTCAGATATCTGCTGCGCACCTTCCGAAGGTTCGGTTTCTACTTCCGGCGCTGGCTCTTCAGGCATTGGCGGTGCCTTGGCACCCAGCGGCGAACCTTCTAGTGCAGAATCTGCTAAAGACACAGCGTTTTGCCGTGCGCTGGAAAGCTGTTCCTGCTGCGCCAGCGCCTCTTCCTCTTTGCGCTTTTCTTCGTCCTTCAGGCGCCGATCTCCTCCCGCCTTCATTTCTATAAACTCAGCGCGAGTTAACGGGCTATAATCGCCGTTCTGCGCTTTGATATTTTGATAGTAAATAATCTCATCGAGTGTACCGCCAATCAAAGCAACCGCACTCTGATTCACGCGAGCGCGTGCTGCCTGGCGATCTTCCTCTGTCGCATAGTCTGGGGAGGTATCGATATCTATCAGAGCGTCAAACAGTGGCTTGGTATCAATCTGGTTTTGCTTTTGATCTTTAGGGTCGACTGCCTTTGACCCCCCAACGGCTTTGTACTTCCCTGACTTTTTATCAAACTGATAAAGCACCTCCTGCCCGTTTTCGTCGTAACCTTTCTTGTACTCGAAACCGTCCTGCCCTGACTGCGGTGCAAGGCGGGAACCGAACAAGGCGTAATACAGATTGTCCGCTAGTGCCTTCGGGTCATCCCCGGCTTTTTCTGCGAGGTAGGCCGTGTTGGCCTGAGACAATGCGGCGGTAGCCATGTTGTTGAACTTATCCTGATCCAGCAATATCACCTGATCATTCGCGTCGGAAGATCCGTCCTTTGTCATCGGCGCTCGATATGCCTTGCCATCTTTACCGACCACTTCCAGTTCAAGAGCAACCTGACCGTTCTTGGTTCTACGCGCCCCGGCAATGCGGCGCTTCAGACCGTCTTTTGCTTCACGAGCGGCAAGTTGATCACGAAGAATGACATTGCCGGCATCAAGCAATGCAGGGTCTTCATAATTCCCAGTGTCGGCGGCACGCTTAAAAATCGCACCCGCCTTCATGGACTCCTGACGGCTCTGGCTGTCAAAGAACTTCCCAACACCAAGAGACTGATATTTTTCAGAAAACTCAGAACCCAGAGGCTTGCCGGTAACGTATGCAGTGCGTAGATCTTTCTGCATTTCAGCTTCCAGCTTCTTGCGATCAGCAGTCTGCTTCTGCGTGTCGTACTCTTCTTCCTTCATCGCGAAAAGTTTTTTATCACGCTCCGCCGCATCCGCTCGAAGCTCGCGATTCTGCTTTGCATCCAAAGCAGCATTACCAAGAGAAAAGCCTTTCGCGAAGCCTGTTACAGCGCTCTCTGTACTCAATCCACCCGCCATAACAACCCCTTAAAATATTTCGTAAGCCAAATACGCAACACCAGCGCCAACTGCAGCCCCAGCCGGGCCTCCAGCCATCATGCCAATCCCTGCACCAGTGCCTATTGCTTGAGCGCGTCCGGCTTTGTCCGCCGCCTCAATTTGATCACCTGCAATCTCTCTCGCTTGCTCACGCTTTGCGGCATCAGCAAGGCCGGTCATGGCGTTGTTGTTGAATTTATCCGCAACACTGATCAATCCGTAACTCATCAGCTACCACCTCCGCTCAGGCTAGATATGTTAGAACCGGCGATTAACTTGTTTCGGCGATCAATGGCAGAATCACGAGCGTCGCTCGCAGCCCCCGCCAGAGATACAGCTTTGGCTCGTTTAAAATCTTTGTACCTGTCGTTCGTCTGGGCACTGGATAAGCTCACTCCCATTCCGTTGGCTCTCGCTTTTTGGCCTGCATAGACAGAGTTAGCCCCCAGGTTTGCATTACGCTTTGCCTGACCCACCGCCCGATCAACGTAGGTGTCGTTCGTAATGTCTTTCGCGTAATCCATAATGTATTCAAGATCGTCTTCCTTGAAGGTATCCCAATCGGCGCGTATCAGTTGAGCCAGTGCGTCTTCCGCACTATTCGTTGAGATTTTTCCGTCCTCTGACTCATACCGTTTTGGACCAATATCCTCTACTGTATTTCTGAACCCGGTTCGGTTTGACGAGACAAATACTGGTGCTCCCATAATTAACCCTCCGCCTCTGGCTTGTTGAGATAGTATGAAGCGCCCAAACCAGCCGCTGTTCCGAGACCGCTCGCTGTCGCCTTGCTCGAGTTAAAGTCAGAAAATGCCTTCTGATTGGCTTCTTCCGTTGCCCGATCAGCAATATCCGAAAGACCAATCTGGGCTTTTGTCGCCTCTCCCGTTGCCATGGCGACACGGTTTGCGCGACCGCCAAGGTAGGCGGAGTCCATAGAGAACTCTGCCTCTCCCATGCCTCTACCAACGACTTCAGCGCCGGTTTCAGTCAGCTCGTTAAATTCAGAGGTCGACGCACCAGAGCTTGGATCAATACCCTTCTGTTGCTGCCGTACTCGCGTTGTTTTTGCCGCATCTTCGAGTGAGGACATACCTGCCGTATTGGCCTTGCCTCTGGCGTAATTCCGATAGCCAGAGCTACCCAGGGCATCTACCTGACTCTCATAGGCTTCTTTAACAAAATCCAGATCGCGGGCGATGTCGTATTGTTCGACCGCAACAGCTGCAGACTCTTTTTCCGCCTCTGTCATTTCTGGCTTATTACTACCGCCGCCACCGTCGCCACACATAATTAAAACTCCGATTTGTATTCTTCGAGTGATTCCATCCAGACATGCTCCTTGACTGCAACAGATACGCTTAATTGATGATCGATACCGCCCACCAGAAATGCGCACTGCTCTATCAGTGAGCCAACATTACTGCGCAGACCGAAAGCCACATTCTTCAAGTGATCACTGTTCATGCGCTCTATTTGAGTCGCGTCATACCAATCCATAAGGTACTGAGAAAAAAGCGGCGCAAGGTAGTGCATGTACCGCTGATAAAATTCATTCATAGGGATAGTGACTAAGCAGCTGTGAAAGGCTTTGAAAATCTCATGGTCAGAGACTGGGTTGTCTTTATCCACCAAGTCATCCAGCACCTGACTTACCTTAAAAACCTGCATGATCATTGAGTGGGCAGCCGCGTTGCCCTTGACGCACTTCAGAACAAAATCTGATTCGTTGTCTCGGCTTGGCATAACAATCACCCACAAAAAAGCCCGGCGCAGTTACCTGGCCGGGCTTTGGATATAATTTAAGCAGTTTGGATAAATGTACCCCGTGCTGCGCACGCTGTAAAGCTAACCGCCTGAAACCTTGTATTGAACCGAATAGCTGTCTGAATTTGCCGGGTAAATCCTAACGGTTCGCAACGTATAGATATTGCTGCCCTCTGGCGGCGTGTCCGTAAGTAACGCATTCAACTGATGAATGTATCGTTTCTCTCCATTCGGCCCGGTGTTGCTTGTTTGATGCTGCGTAGGAGTCGCAGAAGCAACAACGGAACCATCCCGAAGCAACTGGACGTAAACTGCATCACCCGTCTCCGCCTTCAGGACAGAGTTCGTTGCATCCCATTCGGTATACGACTGGAATACTCCTGAAAACTCCACCTCAACACGACCACCGTTTTGCCACCCTGACGTATCAATGGCTATTCCCACGTCAGGCCCCACCAATACCCCAGATTGAAAAAATGGATCTGCAGCACTCTTTATGGCTGCCGAGCTGGAAAATGGACCGCTACTGTCGCCGACGTGACGAAGAAAATAGTAATAGTCAGTCGCCGGGTCTACAGCCATATCAATAAACTGGCTTCCTCCAGAAATCCCAATACGGGTCGCTTCTGTCAGACTGTCAGTTGTCGCTCGCCAGACTTCCGTATGCCTATGACTTTCATTTAAGGGAAATGACCAGGATATCAGGACACCACCACGAACAAGAGAGACGGACACACCAGAGGGCGCAGGGGACGAATCCGCACCGGTACTCGAATCTCTTCCTGATGATCGCCCACCATATTTGCCGAACCCGATAATCATCTTTTCGACATCGCGACGAGACGGCCTTTCCCGCTCGTCTCTGCCTTTGCCTCTCAATGAGAAGCCAGAGAATTCGTTGATGGCCGCAACGCATTTATCAAGAGCGCGCGGATCACGCGGGTCAATCGCCTTGTCACGCCTGCTCATACAAGCTCCACCTTACTGCTGGCAATAGCTGCAGAGTTGATTCTACCTTCGCTCTCAAGTCTCACTTTGAAGCGAGAGTAAAAGCCAGGCGAGAATCTGAATCCTTCATCTGTAATCGTGGTGTGGCTTGAGGCGTAAACGTCATTGCTTCGATGAGATCCAATCAGCGTTATAGTTGCCTGCCCTTCTGAATCCAGTCGCCCAGACGAAATAACAGCCTGACCAGACCGAACATACTCGCGTGACTCCCAAAGCATTTGCATATTGTCGCCGGAATCAAATTCAAACACGGTCAAACTATCGTCACCACTTTTTACCAGCAGGTATAACGTGTCGGTCTCGTCATCATAATGACCATCGAGTACCTGATCGCCACTCACGCCAGTAATCTCAAGTGGCCAATACCCTTGGGCTGGATCAAAGGCAAAAGCCCCGGTGGAAGCGAAGCACAGATAAAAGCTTCGGTACCGGAATGCAACAAAGCTTGCAGGATCAAGCGCAAGCCATTGCTCCTTGCTGAATATTTCACGGGTAAGAACGTTGGCCCCGCCCGCGCCAATAGCAACCAGTCCTTCTGTGCTTGGATAAAAAGCAGTCTCTCCCATATCGACAATGCCTCGACGACTGAGATTAGGCGCGCGCAAATCAAGCTTTAGGATTGAAATACCGCCGGGATGAGTACCTTGAAACACATACGGCTGGCTATCCGTCGTGACAATGAGTGCGCCCTGAGTAGCGGCCATGCCTTTAACAGTAGCGGGGATTGCATACTGATAGTCTATTGGCCAGGCATGCGGGTAGTATGGCTCACAAAAACAAACCGTATTCTCAAACCAGCTTGCCATATAACCGTTACCAGCATTAACAAGCCCTTCAAGGTTATCAGGCGGTGCATTGAAATTTTCAGATTCGCAAACGTATCCGAGTTGAGCCGTATCTGTACCATCGTTTGTCGTATTGATCCCGGCCACTGCCTCAAGCACCAACTGAAAGTCACCACCGGCATCACTGCGGTATAGTCTGCGTTTTACAACACGACTATCGTTGTTTGAACCTAGCGACACAGGCACCAGTGCAGTATCCCAGCGCTGAATAACTTGAGTTACGTCCGATGGCGCCGACTCTTCTCCCAGAATGGTCACGCCTGTGACATAGTAAACTGAGTTGTACACCGGTATTGACGGGTCACCTGGGTCAGCATTATTCCATGAGGATGAGACCGATGGAGTATTTGGAACCTTGATAGCCAGGTCAGCAAACAAAGGGCTACTACCACCAACGCTGTAATACACTTGAGGCTTTTCCGAATCGCCAGCAGCATACATGCGATTGTAAGCATCGTTAGCAATCGGACCACGCAGGAAGTCGGCATTGTCCGTGCGGCTTAGGGTTTCCGTTTTGTCGTAGTGATAGAGAGACCACGACTTAACTCCAGCGCTGACACTAAAGCCCGCCTCTACGGGAAGCTTAAACGGCACGACGCCATCGCCTTCAGGGCGACAATTCAAGGTTCGTGACGCAAATCCTTCAGGTAACAAGTTGTCGTCAAGAACCGGGATCATCCCCTTCATCTGACTGAATTGGATTTTCATTCTTCCACCTGATCTCGATAGTCGACTTGATAGCCGTACCTGTGATTGACACCGGCCTGAATAATCATTGGCTCTGAAAGCCCGGATACATACGGCCCACGCGCAGTGTCGAAACTCTCAGAATGCAAGCGAAGGTATAAGGCTCCGGATTTGAAATACCACAAAAAAATATCAGTATTCTCCGGATCGTCCTTGTTCTCAACTGTCAGATAGACATCCTGAATATCCGAATCCAGCTCCAACAGCGCAGACAATCCTGTTGCAGGGTCTCGCCACCACACGCCCATAGAGGCATCCTGACGTAGATAGCAGAGTATTGGCGTGCCGTCTTGCGAAAAGTCCAGGCTGATCTTTTGTAATGGATCAACCAGTGTTAGCAACGGCCTTGGCTGGCCATCCCACAACCCGTTATATATTCTCTTCTGAAGAAAAGCAGCACCTGACGCTTCGACATAAGCGACCCATTCATGCTGATAGTTACCTTTTGATAAATCAGGATTTCCGGTTGACGAAGAAATATCAAAAGGGCCGTATGCAAAAGACTTGAACAGGTGGTCATCGTCAAACGCAGGCAGGAACCGCAAAGGACGAATCAGCTCTCCACGCGCCGAGCCATTAAGCACCGGAATCATAACGGCCCCAGGTGAATGTCAAATCCAATTCTAAGTTATAGTTCGCCGGCAAGGTAAAGCCTGGATCAATTTCAATTCGTGGCACTTTTCTGGAGCTAGAATTACTGGAAGACGAGTAAGAGACTTGTACTCTTTCCGGAGTCTGATCGTTCTCGATATAGTCGAATGAAGCTCTCACCGTTACCTGTCTAGAAGCTCCGTCAAATGAGTACGGAGTGCCAAGAGAGCTACTACCGGAGCGCGAATAACCCCCGCCAATCAGGTAATAGCTACCACCGTTGTATGATGAGCTTCCATACATCGGTTGAGCGAACCCAAATGCGTGTATACCTTCGGCGGTAGTATTATTTGAATCTGCAGCATAAATGGTGTAGCTCAGGTCGCCGTGCGGGGTAGATACCGTTCCGGAGCCCAGCACCTCGTCAGGAATGATCGAATAGAGCGTGTAGGTAACCCGAACTGTTTGATTATCCGTGACAGTTATTGTTATCGGATTTCCACTACCATCCTTAATCAGGGATCGACTCATCAGCGTCCCGGTAGATCCGCCTTTCCTTATGCCAAGCTCTGACAGATCGCCAGAGATGTTCGTGAATTCAACTTCGCGTTCGCATTTGTAGATTGCAGGATAGACGCCCGCCGCACTCTCTCTTGTAAAAAACTTGAAATCACCACTGGCCTTGGTTGCTATCTGATTCCCGAGATCAGTGTCTGTATAAGCAGGAGTAGTGACTACACCCGCACCAAGGCAGAGGTGAATATAGTGAACGCCAGAAAACCCATTAACCTGCTGCTGAAATGGGCCTGGATCTTCAAGGGCTGCATCGGTAATCAGGTTATCGAACTCGCCCGAGTCAAATACAATGCCCTCATCTTCAAGAACTTGTACTCTGTAACTGCCTCTCATCAGCGTTGGCTTTAGCTTCATTCTACACCTGCAATGTACTTGTTACGTTTGTAATTACTACGCTCTGAACGACTGGAGCGCCTTCGGCATCCGGCTCTGCATAACTATCAAAGTAATTAGGAAAATATTGCTGCTCACTGGTGACCGCAGTAATGGCAGCCTGAGCTATGTACACTTCCGTATCATCTACTTGCTCAGCATTGGAGTTAAACACGAGTTCGGTAAACACAAGCTCACTACGAACCGCTACAACTTCTGCCGAGATGGAGAACAACCAGTTATCAGGTAATGTTTCTGGCGTGCTGCCTGCGTCTGACCCAACATTACCCCACTGATCTATCCTAAGAAGCGTCGCAAATAGTGTCACCGACATATCATTAAGCGAGAGGCCCGATATTGCGTCATCCCTCCATGAGTTACCCGCAATATCGCCCCAACGAGTTTTAAAACTTAATGCCTCAGAAGAAAGATCAAGATTAAGTCGGTTGTCACGACCTGATAGCCATGAATAGGAATACCAATCTGTTGCTTGCGTATCGAAGTCGTCGTGATCATATAAATCACCGAGTATCGAGAAGTGCGATATCACGATATAGACCAAGCAAAATTAAATGTCAGGGTAATATCGTGATCAGCCGGCAGCGTGAAAGACTCACTCAGTTCAACAACAAAATGAGAGTTTGAATATTCAAAAACCCTAAAGCCAGTTACCGTTCTGTTTTCTGCCTGAGCAGACCAGTTAACGATCAGTTCGCATTCCTGACTCTCTGAGCTGTAGTTGATTGTCACCGTGGTGCTTCGGTCCTCGCCAGCGCTTTTCAGCATTTCAAAAGAATTGCCTGCACTAGTACCAACCGGGCTGTCATAGCGCCCAGCAAGAATGCCTTTCGGTGAAGAAAGATCATCCGACGGCCTTACTGTGTAATTTACCGACTGGCCGAACTGTGTTGTTATTTCGCCAGTATCCAGAACATCAGGGACAAGGAAATATACGAAGAATGTTACCTCTAATGTCTGGTGCGCCTGTATTGGCACCCATGTCTGATAACCATTCCCGTCTCGAATAAGCGTCCTTGATAACAAGCCACCCTCAGCCAGCTTCCTAAAGCCAACCTCACGAATATCACCAATGATTCCTGTAAAGCTTGCAGTGACCGACCGCCTGGCATATCGATCCTGCCCGTCCATAAATATCGTGGCGTCATTTGAGAATGTACCGGATACCTGACCAAGCTGGTTATCGAGCGCCGCCTGGGTGCTGTAGGGCTCGCTATCACCATCACCTACGCAAACAAATCCAGAAGAGAACGGGTCACCATGATTCAGTGCCTCATTCAGAATGAGATTTCTTACTTCGCCGGTATCAGAAATACACTTTCCTGCATCAATGACGCGAAGCTGGTAGGCACCTTTAATCATAGCGGCACTGTATCCCCTGTTAGCGTCCAAAGCGCCTCAGCGGCTTCAGACTTTGCCCGTATCGCGGTCAGCGACACCACTGATCCATTGCCTCTTAACTGGGTCGTTCCCGGCGTCTGAATAATGCCATCATCCAGTGCCTGAACCTGAACTACACCAAAGCCGAAGTTCTGAATCTGAAAGGTCGTACCCGGCACCGGGTCAGATACCAAAAAGAAAGTCACCGTATTCAGATCATCATTCACCATAAAGTAAGTGAATGCGTCATCGTCAGTTCCGACGGTAACTTCAGTAGTGCCGGCTTCAATTTTTCGTAAGCCTACGCCGGTCAGAGCCACACGGGCCCAGTGGCGGGAGCGCTCAACCCACTGCGCAGCCTGATCCACCAAGTCCTTGCACTGCTGAATATACGTATTCAGATCAAAAGGAAATTTCATGCGCCCATTACCTCAGTATGTTTCTGAGTAACGTCGGCCTGTAGCGCTTCCAGATACTCAAGCGTTGCAGGATCCAGCTGGTTAAACTTCACCATCACACCCAGGTCAAAGGTCGGGTCCATATCATTGCTGACGTTGATCGTAATATTGTCAGGTTCTTGAGATCCGCCTTGCACATACACCGGCGTTTCACCAACGATAGGCCCGCTGCCTTGCCGGTAATAATTCTGTCGGTGTAGTTCCGCATCCAGTACAGGAGCAACCGCCAACATGAGTGGGATAAACTCACCTGATCCGGTATCAACAAGGATATCCAACGCCACAGAACTGACCGTAAGCGCCGACGTGACTGTATCCGCAATCGTGCAGGAGATTTGCCCGAGCGCGGCCTGTGCTGCATCTGGCGTCCCTGTCACCTCATAAATATCGCCCAGCGCGTGAGGCGAGCGACCAAGCCGAACCTTTAACGTCCAGCCAGTCGTATCAATTACCTGCTCCGTATCCGCGTTCGTAAACGTCACGCGCATAGAGCGGCCTTCGCCTTTCAGAATCGGTCTGAGTCGAATCATTGTTTATTCACCGGGTTTTTAGGAGAAACGCGAACGTCGTTCTGCATCTTTACGCCAATGGCGTTGTACGCTCGCTGGAGATTGGCCTGAGCCAACTGAGCGTTAAAGCTGTCCTCTGAATCCTTATCAAAGGCCAGAAAAATAATGTAATGGCGCAACGCTTCGTTGTACTGCTCCCGCACGAATACTTTTTCAGTATTCTCGTCATAACTTCGCAGCGTATGCCGACTGCGCGGAGTCAGTGCAACTACCAGCTCAAGCAGTGATCCTGCCTTGGCTGGCGGATAAACGTAAAAGCGCAGAGGGTCGCGCTCGTCGTAAATAAAATACTGCTGCTGGTTACTTGCTGGGCGCGAATGCCAGTCAGGTATCACCCTGTCCATTTGCTCTTGAGACTTAAAGTTCACCGGCCTCATTGCGCCCTCAAGATTGCGCTTTACATCCACCAGGCGAACCGCACCGACAGGCAGCTCCTGCCGCGTACCAGCAACGCAAGAAAACTCAGAGTTATCCGCGAACGCTTCCGGCATGAGCCCGAGTAACCAGTCATACGACTGATTGAGATAATCCACCAGTTCGGTGTTGGTCCAGCGTATGCCGGCACCCGTTTCCTGCAGCGTATTCTTCACCGCATTGATTAACGCACTTACGAGAATAGCCACGATCAGACCTCCCAGACGCTGCGAGCGAATCCGGCGCGACCCTTACGGCTCACATCAAACTCATTGCGGACGTCAGCCGCCGCCGCCATCCACATGGTTTTATATTCACCAGCGTAATAGCCGCTCAACTGAGGATTCGTCCAGTCATTGCCGGGCATTGCCATCAAGCGCGCTTTTACTCCGGCCGCAATACAGTCCGGCCAGCGATCCAGAATCGAATCAGGAACACTGGTACAGCCCGGCCGCGGCTTCAGAATAATAAGCGCCTTTGCTTTCGACTCTGCAGTCACAGACTCAGCGAGCTCAATGACAGAAGGTGCATGCTGAACATAATCACCAGGCTTCAGCGTACTGCCATCCACGGTCAGATTTTTAATCCCCACAACAATGTGCCCCTCGTGCGGGGAAACAAAGTCGTAGCGATCGAGACCGGGCGAGACAGAAAATTCCACCTCTTCAATAAACGCCTGTGTCTTTTCGCAAAAGTCCGCGAAAACAGTACAGGCATGAGAAGAGATAATTTCATCAATGCAGCCGGGCAACTCTGGGAGCACCGACACCACGATTGACGAGAAGTCGCTGAAGCTATGGTGGATCATGGCAACCCTCAGCCGTTCAGGCTTTCAAATACAGCGTTCAGCTCTTTAGCACCGAACTCCGGGCAATCTTCACCGATTGCAGCACGAACAGCGGCAATTTTAGGCTTGCCGTTTTCGGTAAAGTGCTCTTCGTTATCGGAATTTAGCGACAAAATTGCGTTCGTGATAATGTTTTTAAGATCATCATTCGCATCGTCGCTGCCTTCTTCATCCAGAAGTTTTTGCGCATCTGCCTTTGCAGCGGCCGCACGCTCAGCCGCTTCCAGGGCTTCACGTTCTGCCTTTTCAGCTTCTTCAAACGCAGACTTTTTCAGCTTCTTCTTGACTTCATCAAGCTGTTCGCCTTTAACAAATACATCTTTAAATCGCAGCAGCTGGCCAGCCGCTCGACCATCGACATACTGGATGTCGCCAAAACCCGACCACACCACACCAGTTCTGGCGATAGTGTCCTTCTTGAATTCTTTATTGCCGATATAAGCAATCGCAACCGGCTTTGCGAATTCGTCAAAAGTACGTTCAGCCATAATGGCCTCCATAAAAAAGCCCGGCACAGAGCCGGGCGAAGTTAAGGTTTAAGGTTCGCGACGGTCTTAAAGCAGACCGGTATAGCGATACTCCGGGACAACAGTCACATCACCGGTGCCAGTGGCGTCAGTAACAGTAACCGTCAGGTAGGCACGAGCTGGAAGCTCATACGGCGCAGCGTCGTAAGCCAGCTTGCCTGCGGTAGACGAGTCAGCAACAGTGCCGAAGAAGTCCTGGTCATCCGTGCCTTCGCCGCCCGGAAATTCGATGCCGAATTCAAGACCGGTACCTGCTCCCATTGCGCCGTGATACGCCTTCAGGCCGTCAATGGTTACGCCCTCTGGAAGCTCCAGAACACGAATCACCGTATCGGCTGCATCAGCATTAAAGTTTGCAACGCCAGTTTCACGGGAGACGTTGCCCTGTGCCGCGTTATAAACGCGGTTTTTCAAAGTGGCAGAATTTTTAGTTGCCATATAAACACCTCAAGGGCGACCAGTGCCGCCCAGTATGAGATTAAAGGAACGCTACCGATTACTGACTTACAGCCGTATCGACAACCATTACACCGTGGTCATTTTTACGACCGTTCTTGTCAGCGAAGCGGATCTTCTTCTTGCCATCCATCCAGCGGCAAGAGATTTCATAGGCGTTGCCATGATCCTTCTCTTCTTCCGTGATACCGACATAACCCATGTCGTCACCACCCTGGGAGCCGACGTTACCGAATGCCCAGCCAAGTGCCTGCGCACCCAGAAGAACACCGCGGTGTACGTTGACGCCTGGAGCTACCGTGGTTTCGGTCGCTTCGTTCACGTTCTGGCATACGTTCACAGGAGTACCTGCAGCAAATTCGACCCAGTTGCTGTTCATCTTCTTGATGAGAATGCCTTCCCAGAAGTAGCAGTCACCGGCAAAGATTGGGTTCTTGCTGATTGACGCAGTACGGTTCTTCGCCGCCGCGTACATTTCCTGCCACTGCTTCGCACTGGTGGTCGCCTTGAAGTCCTTAAACTGACGCGGAGTCAGGTACAGAACGTACATCGGGTCTTCATCGGCGAGCATGTCACCCTTGAAGCGAATCGGCTGCATCACCATGCTGTCCTGCTCATCGATCAGGAGTCGCATGTTTTCCACCGTATCCAGAGTGAATACGTCGGACGAGTCGATATCGTTCAGAGAGGTAGCATCACCACCGTAGAAGTGACGATCATAGGTAGGTGCCTGCAGGCCGTTTACCAAAATCTCGCCAAACTCAGGATGCGCCTGACCCGGCACGATCAAGTGCGTCGCTTCACGAGTACCGCGAGCACCAGCCAGGTGGTACAGAGTGGTCTCATCACAAAGACGACTGTAGTAACCACCTTTCCCCGCCAGCTCATTCCGAGCAATTGCCTTCAGCTCGTGCTTGGTGCGCTGCTGAGCCATCTTGCCACCGGGATTAACCATGTGACGACCCTGCAGGATTTTCAGGTCCATGCTGGAAGAGGTCAGCGTTTCACCGCGTCCGTCCAGAGGCTTATCGCCCATGGTCGGAGTTTTATTGAGGATGTGAAAAACATCCATTTCAACTTCGTCACCGGCTTCTTTTGCGAGGTTGGTTACACGCACGATAGGTGCGCCCTTGCCTGATTGACCGCGAACGGAGTCACCCTTCTTCTTGATAGACATATCCGCCGTATCCACCATGAGATTGGTGAAGTTCGGCTGACGGGTCATGTCGGCGAACAACGCGCCGTTTTCAACCTTGTTACTTTTTACAACTGGCATAATCAATCACCTTAATTATGTGACCGAACCTCAATACCAACTCATCACTTCCTGAATCTGAGCATCAGACATCTTGGCCATTTCGGCCTCGCGCTCAGCGTCAGACATCGATTCCAGACGCTCTTTAAGAGACTTTTCTGAACCGGGAGCCTGACCAATATCAGTAAGTGAGTTAGGGGTAGGAGCTTCGGCGCTATCAACGATTTCCTTGGCGCGCTGCTTCACGGATTTCTGCTCCGCAACAGCGTCGCCAAAGGCTGCTTTTGTGCGTTTTGCGACTTCTGCAAAACGGTCTGCGGGCGCGGCGTTTTGCCACTTGGGATCTGCCTGCAGTTTTTGGTCGATGGTTAAAGCCATTTCCCAACGGTCTGGGTCTTTGGCTTGCCAATTAGTGAGGTCTGAGTTGTTCTGAAACGCTGAGCGAGCGGCTGCAGCTTCTGCGTCATCCACTTCAGCTTGAGCCTGATTTACAGTCTCAGTCTGCTGTGTCTGTGCCTGCTGTGATTTAAAAAGACCGCGAGCCAACTTCAGCTCTACAGAATTTCTTCCGTAGTCCTCTTCAATCTCAGTCAATTCCTTTTCGGTAATGGCATCTGGATCAGCAAAGGCTGAGTCCATATCCACACCCTGACGCTCAAGGTTCGCTTTGGCGTTACTGATCTGACTTTCGCTTTCAGAGAGCTTTGCGTTTGCTTCATCGAGCTGCTTGCGCAACTCTTCGTTCTCGCGAACAGCTTCGCGCTCTCGCTGGCGTGTGCCAGACAACAGCTCATACGGGTAATGGTGCTCCCCGTTTTTGCTGAGAATGTACTTGTCGCCATTTTCATCCTGGTGGAACGATTCACCATCGCTTTCGCCTTTGTCGTCAGATTCTTCGGCTGCTTCTGCAACCTCGGTTTCCGTGCTCGACTCAGCGCCCGCTCCGTTCTCTTCGTCTGAATTGCCATCCTCGGCATGTGCAGCCAGAGCCTTTTCAATCTGCTCCGGATCACCACTTGCCAATGCGTCATCAACGCTCATTACTTCGTCACTCATTTCTCACCTATTTGTCATTTGCCGCATGACTGCGAAGGGTTTTGCGGTTCTACCGGTCGCCGCTTCCGAAAATCGGGCATAAAAAAACCCGCTCAGTGGCGGGTCTCTTTATTGAATTCTGTTTTTTAAATGGCTTGCTGCCACTCGTCAGGCAAAGGCGGAGGAACTGCCGCCGCCTGCTCTATTTCCATCTTCGTTTTTTGCTGATCAACGTCTTCTGATTCTGCGCGCTCTCGTGTGTACTGAGCGTCTGCCTTGGCCTTGTCGACTTTCGCGGCCAGCTCTTCCAGTTTCAGCATGACTTCACGCATCTGAAGCTCATCCATTTCCTTCTGCTTCTGCTGCTGCTCCTGCATCTGCGCTTGCTGCTCTGGCGTCATATCTTCAGGATCAATTTCACCTGTAAATTTCTGCACCAGCTTCATCAGTTCAATACGCTTCTCTTCCGGCACGTCCAGCTGATCAACAAAAATACCCAGGCCAGCCATCTGAGCGTCGCCCGGCAGCTTGGAAATAAAGTCCATGAGCATTTGCGAGACTTGAGCGCGGTAACCCGGCGACTGTTGAATCTCACCCAGTACTACCTGTGTTTTAGCCTGAGCGATAGCGTTGGTCATTTCGCCGTCTTGGTCATTATTCAGTACGACCTGCTTCGGCTTCTCGCCCAGCTTACCCGGCACCATAATCTGGATGTTTCGGCTCTCTGTCATTTCCTCGACTTCGTGAGCCATGACCAGTTCACCAACCATCTGGCGAGCGTTGTTGTAGTTGTCGTTAATGTCAGCCAGTGTCGTTGCGCCCTGCTCAACCAGAGAGTTAATCGCCACGCCAGACTGAGCGCCGCCCTCTTTACCCAGGAACGCGTTGTAAATACCCGCGACATCCTGAATCAGCATTTTGGCGTCTTGCATGATCTGGAATTGCTGAGCACCAATACCCTGATCTGATTCGACTTTGAATAGCGCTCCGCCCTCACGCTTACCGGCACCGTTCAACTTAACAATACCGTCAGCCTGGTGAACCTGCTGGCGCAGATCGTTATCACTCATCGCCGTTGCGTCATCGTCCATGGTGATCCGCTTGTAATTAAGATCACCAGTCAGGCGAATGCGACGGAAGTTAATTTCGTCTTGCGGGCTGAGCATTGAGCGACCAAGGCCGTAAGGAATTCCGGTTTCATCCTCACGCGCACCAAAGAACGGTACATACGGATACATATTGTGAGGATGCGGGCTGGCCATATCCTTGACGAAGTGCGGACCGATATACCAACTCAACCGCAGCGACGGCACAGAGCACTTTGTGATTTTCACCCGACCCGAAACCACCATCGCGTTGTGAATCGGGTTGTCTTCCTGATACACCACTGCCCGGCCATCTTCCGAGCGCAATACGATGCCGGGCGTCCATACGCGGTAATACAGCTCGTACACCTTCACCATGTCACGGTGCGGTAAAATCCATTCCTTCTCGTCACGAGTGCTGTACTGATATTCACGGTACGCTTGAGACAACGTGTCGCCTTTGTCGTAAAAATCATCCATATCGAATGACGACCACTGGCCAATACTGTGCTTGATGATTTCTTGTTGGTTTGGGAAAAAAGCCTCAGCCTCGTCCTTATCAACCCAGCGCTCACGCAGGAGCCAGCTACAGTTATTCAGATCCGGAGCGGTGCGCCAGTCGAATGAAATTTCATTTCTGTGCACCGTGCTGATTTTGTATTTTGATCCCAGCGAGTTACTGTTCTTTTTAACTTCCACCCAGCCAATGCCGGAGATAACCTGGGCCTTGTACGCTTCCGCACATGCCTGATTTGCCTTGCCGGTTCTTAAACCCTCATTCAGACGAACATTCAGACCTTCAGCTACTTCCCTGAATTCATCATCGTCCGCACGCACAAACCAGTCAGTTCGGCTGCGCGCTTCCATGCCCAGCACGCCGTTAATGGCAGGCTGCATCAGGTTGGTGATCAGAATCGGAAGTTTCTTAGCCTTCAGCGAGTTAATCACTTCCTGATCGAGCTGGTTGCCGTCGTAGTATTGGTGGCAACGCGAAGCGAGACCTCGCCACTCTGGCTGATAGTCGCGTTCCTGCAGAATCTTATGCAGTCGCATACTGTGCTTCAGATCGTCAGCCATTTATTACGCCATCCAGTGATCAGAGTTTGTTGATTGAACCGTTCGCCCGTCGATAGGCTTTGTGCTCATCACGCGAACCAGCATGATGATTAAGTAACGCATTGCGTCCATCAGGTGATCGTTCTCCTTAACGACCTTGCCGTTATCGTCGCGACGATAGAGACCTATTTCGTGCCAGACGCCAGTCAGGTTGCTGAATATCTTTAATCGACCAGTGGCCAGGCGTTCATTCACCGCCAGCAGACCAGCTTCGACAGCATTATCTGCCTTAATCAATTTCAGCCCTTGGGCGACGTAGATATCGAAAAGATTCTCGCCGTCCTTCTGCCCGCGTCCTTTCGATGCCGGGTCAATAGTGCCCACCACCCAGTCACCACGAGCTTTAACCGCAGCAGAATGCTCCGCCGGAGTTACCTGCCCCATGTAGTGCTCGGTGTACAGATAAACGATGTCGTTATCTCTGTCCCAAGCACCCCAGACAACCGCCGTTTTATTCCAGCCAACGTCCATGCCGTAGGCTTTCGGCCAGTGCTTCGGGATCATAAATGGCTTGCACTTAATGTCGTCCGGGTCATACGGATAAATCGCACCGGAACCCAGCGACGGCTCGCCATTCATGCGCGCTTTAAGCTGGTAGGGTTTCAGCTTCAGCGACTTAATCAGCTTGTCTTTCTGATCCTCTGACAAGTGCGGAGCGTGAGCCCAGCCAGCCTTAACCAGATACCGAGGGTTTTCGGTATCGGTAAGCACCTGATCCTTGCAGGAATCCAGAAACGCCAGCACCAGCTCTGTTAATCCAGATAGCGGCGTAAACGTCAGGATGAAAATACCGTTCGTGGTCATCGTCCGTATCAACGCCTCTTCGTAAACGTCATACGGACATTCTTCATCCATCCAGATGATGTCCTCTTCCGTACCCTGGAAGATTTTTCGCCCCTGATCGTAGGAGCGCAGCTTTAATACCGACCACTCACCATCAACGTGCTTAACCGGCACCGTGTCGTAAGCGTCAGACACGCCCGGTTTAATGGTCGGCTTGCCCAGCAAGTGCTTAGGAATAATCCCAGTTCCCCATGCCGGCGTGTCGTACTTACCACCGAACAGCTTCTTCTGAATGATGTCTCGAGTGGTCTGGTTCGTGTCACCTGCAGCCAGGGCATTGATCTGACGATTAAACCGCTTGCCATCCCACCATTCCGGGTAAAGTCCGGTTAAATGGCAGTACAGCTCATACCCACCGGCTTCCGTCTTACCAACGCGGTTACCGGCCATAAACAGGCGCTCAGAGTGATAAGCACCCGCAGTAAAGAATTCCGTATGTTTCGGATAGAGCGACCTCCTTAACGGCCCCTCATCTTGAAACAGCTCGCCGACACGGTTGTACCTGCGTCGACGTTCTTTCTCTTCGAGCAGCGCGAGTAGCTCACGCTTGCGATCAAGACTCAGGTGCTTCAGATGCGAGGCGTCGAATTCGCTCATCAATCTGGTCTTCTGTCATTTTTGCAGCCTGATGCTCGATCGTTCCTTCATGTTCAACCTTATCTTTAAACGCCTGAACATCCACATGCTTGCCGATCAGCTCCAGGTTCTTAACCTTGTCTGGCCACTTGATCTTTTTGAGGAAGCCAACCATTTCCCGCTCATCGCCGCGTCCTTCCCATAACTCAGAAAGATCCATTCCCTGAATATACTGACGCCAAACTTTCGGCCAATCACTGATGTGCTTAAAGCTGCCGTCCTCTTTCAGGATGTCGATAACGTCCATCTGGTCGATTTCAAGTAGGCGTTGAAGAACGTAGTCGGCATCCACCTTAATACGCTCTGCCCGCTCATCGACTGCCTGAGCAATAGCCGTCGCTATCTTTGGTATTTTCTTTAGACGCTCAGCCTGAGAACGAGCCGTCTTCTCGCTGTACCCCGCCCGAATTGCTGCTTGAGTACCATTCATGTCAATGAGGTACTGGCGCACAAACTCCGCCTGCTGAGTTGTCAGCAAATGACTGTCTTTATTGGCTGCCATACTCACCACACCTATAAAACAAAGCCCCGACGAACGGGGCTTCAGTTTCTTTGAATAAACGTCGCTCGCCAGCTGTCAGGGCCCGACACCCTGAGCTACTTCGCGACAATGCTCTACGCTCCTGAAATATATCAGGAGGTCACGCATATCTCTTTCTACGAGCAATACCTGAGCATTGCCCTGCTGATCCTCAGTCGCGCCCGGAAGCGCCGGAATCGGCGGAATGCACGCTGCCAGTTCCGTTGTCCGCTCGTCCTGACAGATCAGATCCGTCGCCTCCTTCATCGTCGCGCACCCGGCCACGGAGAAAGCGCATATTCCACTGACCAACAGGATCAGCATTGATTTCTTCAACATCGTCACGGTACTCCTGCTCTTTTTTCTGCGCTTCAGACGCCCGGAAAAAACCGAGCGCGGCACTGATCAACTTCAGTAACGTGGAAAAGCCGCGCACTACTTCAGCGCCTTACTGATGCCGCGACTGTCAATTTTGAACGGGTCGTTCGGCTTCTGCTTCGCAAACAGGAAGTTAAGCGCCAAGTAATCGATCACCTTATACAGCTTACCGATAATGCGGTTATCACTCGGAGTAGGCGTTAGCGACACGATCAACGACGCAACAGGACTCAACAGGAACAATACCGCCAGCGCCTTTTCTACCGGATTAAGAACAGACCAGAGGCCGACCACCATGGCCGCCGCATCCGTATCAATAACAGCAGCCTCGGCCGCAAATACCAGAGCCGGAGCAAAGAGCAGCCCCAGCGTTAAAAACACTGCAGTAATAAATTTCATCGTTAATACCTTTCGGTCAGTTAGAAATCAGAGCGACTTACATCGCCCCTTTCAGGAAATTGACCACATCCATATTCGGACGCGGTGAGATAGTTGTGTATTTGCCGCTCTTGTCGCGAACCCAGATAACAGGATTCCCGTTTGACGTTGGCCGCTTATCCAGATGCAGCATCCAGTGAGGTTTGCCGTCGTACTTCGTATCGAAATACAATCCGATACCTGTAAATCCGCAACGAATTGCAACGATCAGCGCATGGAATGGATCGCAGTCGCAGAACACGTCACCAGCGTCTGATTTGCGGCCATTGCCGATATAGTGACGGCTCGTCTCGCTGCCACCCTCGCGAATCCAGCCACCGACCAGCGGCGACGGATTAACAATGCAGCCCAACTGAACACGGAAGAACTCCAGCGCATAGATAAAGCCAGGCTCTATCTTTTCCAAAACACCCGCGGGAAACTCGCCCGGGCTGAAGTATTCAATGTCAGACCAGTCAATAATTTGCTTCATGCGAACGCCTTGTAAATTCGCAGAGCCGTGCCGATCACCAAACACAGAGGCAGCACAGTCAACGCCATCGCAATCTTGGCAACAGGTCCAGCCTCGTACATGGTTTCGTTTTTGTCTGCCTGCCAAGCCTCACGGCAGTGGTTGGAACCATCGACCGGCTTGAACGCATAGTTTATTACGCGCTCCTGAATAACCCAGAAACGCTCAGATCCGCGCGCAGCGAAATAACCAGTGCGAGCCGAAATAGTCGAGTCAGGATTGCCGCCGAATATAGTATTGCCCAGCTGATCAACGGAGAGCAGCACGTTGTAAATGTACGAATTTCGCTCAGTCATACTACCTCCTGATCGTTTCCCGGTTGTTCCTGCGCAGACTCTGCGCGCATGGCCTCAATCATCGCGTCAATTTCGCTCCACTCCATCGGTAAAGTACGCTCATGCTCAACACCGTTTTCATCGGTGTACGCAAGCATTGATCGCAGCGTGAAATACTCTTGCAGCGTAAGGTAGCCCAGCGGAGTAAACGACTCACCATCATCATCGTGAAACAGCTTTCCGCGATAGATGTGAATCTCAAACGCCTGCCCGCCCTGAGTGACATCGAGCACAGATAGCGGCGAGTGGTTCGCATAGTCGGAGTGAATGCCCGGTATAACCACAGAAACCATTTGATGGTCGGGCAGATCGGCAGCATTACTCAGACTCATAGCGCGCCCTCTGCGTATTGGAGTTTGCGATGAAGTTTTGCAGATAAAATTTCAAATTCTGCATCACCTGCATTAAGTCGTAGACCTACAGCAGTGCTAGTTCCTGAAGTTCCTGTTATTTCAAGTTGGCCGTCGCTAATTACACTGTTGTATACAATAGCGCCCCTAAAATACACGACTAACGTGCCTCTTACGAAATTGTCCACATGCAGAGTTAGTAGGTATTTATTTCCTGAAATAATATCGCCAGGTGGTGTGGAGTCAGCGTAACTAGGCCCGGATGTTCCGCTATATGAAAGGATGTTGTCGATAAAACTCCAGCCAACACCTGCGACATTGACATCCCAACCGTTTATTAAATTTGAACCCAACCAGAAATCATCTCCAGACTTCTTAGAAATTTCTTCCCAATCACCGGGTAAAGTGCTTTCGAGAATTGCGCCTGACCATTCTTTGATTGAGATGTCTTTTATTTTATAGGCTCCGTTATTACTAGTTTTAAAACCTATATAACCATCCGAACCCAACGTGACCAGCCACCGACGAATCCTATCTTGTGTGCCAAACGCCCAGTCATCTGGTAGTCCAGCACCCGACGGTGTCAGCCCTCCACCTGCAATATCATACTGGTAACATGAGACTAGATAGGTCTTGCCTGCCTCTCCTCCAGACCAGAGTAAACTATGATAGTCAACGGCAGATACCTCATAAGCTCCGCCACCAAGGCTAGTCCAACTGGAGCTAATAACTGACGGCTGACCAGAGGCTATTTCAACACCCACCGGCTGAGAATAATTCCGCTGATAGCTAGTATCGGGTTCGTCGAATCTGAGGTCAGTAACTAGCTCGCCAGAATCCTCTACAAGAAAACTCAGTAAAACTCCTGAGTAGATACCTACCCCTGTAGGGCCGCCGAATTGATCCCCCACACTGTTAAATTCAAAATCCAGCGCACTTGTAGTTGTAGCCTCTACTACACCATCAACAGAGAATGTCACTGTGTTACTCGTATCCCTGACGAGAGTGAACCGATGCAGCTTAGGGTCTTGGTAGTTGAATGAGACCTGCTGCCCTGTAAACCCAGCACCAAAAATGTCTCTACCCGAATTGACTACTAACCGGTTATTTCCACTATCCTCGTCGTTATTTGCCAACCAGTAACCACCTGCCGAAGACTGTGGCCAAGTACCAATAAACTCAATCTTATACGGGCCAGATAAGGAGATCCTCTCACTCAACGTAGCATACTGCGTACCGTTGAAGTTCATAATCGCGCGCGTCAGTACTCGACGATAGAACCGATCTCCCGGGTCAAGCGGATTACGCCAGGGTGACATGACGCCGCTTTTGCGAATGCCGCCTTGAGCCTTAATCACTGACTGCTCACACTCACTGAGTATTCTGCGCCGGTATTCGTTGGCGTCAGAACAATAAATGCGAGAGAGCCAGCATCGATCTGAATCATGCCGTTTTCAGCAATGACGTTTTCGCCGTCTGCGCCAGGATTGCGAGCGTCTGCAATGTCGAAACCTTTCGGGACGACGGTGACGGTAACGTCGCCAGTCGAGCCTTTAATGTGAACAGTGTGCAACGACACGGAATCAATGACCGGAATATTCTCCACGCCAGAAACGTCCATCCGCGTGATTGATTTTGTAATGTCAGCCATTTGTACCGTCCCCCCGAACCTGTCGATCAGTCAGCACGGCAATGTCTCGATCATGTTGACTGATGATTGACGCATGCTCATCAAGCCGCGTCTGATGTCGGATATGCTGCTCATCGTGCACTGACAACTTAGACGAGATCATGCCGTAGATTTTACCAAGCCCGATCAGCTGCACAGCAAAAGTTGCGAACAGTCCGACCACCGCGATCAGTATGTTCATGTCGACGTTTTCAAGCATGATTAAAAATCCCAGACGCAAAAAAGCCCGGGTCAGATTTAACTGCCGGGCTGCTTTAAGGTCACTGACGACCAATTTACTGATTTTGTACCCTAGCTGCGCAGGAGTGTCAACAATTATCAACGCTGGATGTTGATTCAGGGGCGGTTGGTGTTAGAACGGAATGTCGTCATCAAAGTCATCGAACTGATTCGACGGCGCTGGCATCTGCTGCGCTGGAGCTTGCTGAGGCGCCGAACCTTGCTGTGGTTGCTGATACTGAGGGTTTTGATACCCTCCCTGCTGTTGAGGTGCTGACGCTTGCTGAGGCTGCGCCATTTGTGCGCCTTGCTGTTGATAACCACCCTGATCACTCGACTGACGACTATCCAGCATCATCATTTCATTACAGATGATCTCAGTGGTGTAGCGCTTAATGCCGTCCTTCTCCCACTCTCGAGTACGCAGCTTGCCTTCGAAGTATGCACGCGAGCCTTTCTTCAGGTACTGCTGGCAGATCTCAGCCAGACGTCCGTATACAGTTAGTCTGTGCCACTCAGTCTGCTCTACCTTCTGCCCGGTCTGCTTATCGTTATAGCTCTCGTCCGTAGCCAGACTGATATTCGCTACTGCATTGCCATTCGGCATGTAGCGCACTTCCGGGTCGCGACCGAGAGTGCCGATCAAAGTTACTTTATTTACTGAACGTGCCATTTCTACTCACCTTTCGTATTTGTCCCAGCTCTGCCAGGACGGTTATTGCCATGTACGAATTATACCGTACATAACACCTCAGAGCGCGGGACGGAGCCCGCGTCCTCTTTGTTATTCGCCATTGACTGGCGACTGATATTCAATCCTGGCAAACGGGTAGCCTTTAACTCGCTCCAAATCCTTCTCTGCATCTTCAAGCAGCATTGGTTCAGAGCTATATTTGAAGTTTTCAATCTGCTCGCCTTCAAATTCGTCATATTTACCAGCCACTACAACAAACGCTTTTTCTTTGCAGGCATAGCCCATACTGAAGCGGGGATAGCAGTCAGGACACCACTTGCAGCCACACACTCTTACCGTGCCACCGCAGCCAGAATTACAGCTATACATTGATTACTCCTTTCGACTAGTTAATAGCAAACCCAGTCACCGGACAAGCCGGTGCTCGCTGAGCTACACCCGCCTGTACGGCTGCCACACCAATGAACATCCGCTACGAACAGAAATAAACTCTATTCCGTAGTCAGATGGACAGGTGTCAACCTTGGCCGGACCGCAATCAAACACCCGGCTGTCACGATCAGCATTGCAAAAGAAGACCGTAGTCGTCTCACCCAAATCAAACGGCTTTCGATCAGCCAATACGTGTTCAGCCAGCTCACGTTCTTCATTTGTTAGACTAATCATCCTGCTTCTCCAAGTCTTCCGCGAAAACCTGAACCATTCCCTTTGCCTTTATTTGTTGCTTAATCCAGGTGTAATGCTTCAGGTGCCACCAGTCGCCTGTTGTGATGAACTTCCGTCCACGCTCTACCCCTCTCAGCTTTAGCGGGGTATTGAGAAACGTCCATTCACTGCGTCTGAGATCCAGCTCCTTGGCCAGCTCTTGTGCCTGTTTCAGCTCGCCAGCGAGAATAAATAGCTTGTCGTCACTCATTCCGCGAACCTCAACCAATCTTCTTTATCCACTCGAACCACTGGCCAACCATGAAACTTATCGTCTATCAATGGACTCATCCGACCGGCATAGTTCACAGTCTTCAGGGCGTAGTATTGCTTCCGGCCAACATACAGAACCGCATTTGGCTTTTTATCTTCAGCCTCTAGAATTACATCCAGAATCCGATTGACCTCACGGGTCGATTCCTCATCGACAGGAAAGAGGTTTGGGTTTCTCTGTTCTGGACTTACCATCTAATCCACCCTCAATACGAATTTATCGAAAATACCGTTCACAGACGCTTTCAATGCCAGTGTGTTTTCCTCAAGCTGATTAAATGCAGACCTTGATGAATCAATGTCACGCGCACACTGCGCCAGCATTCGATTGATTCTTACCAGTTCGTCTATAGCCTCTTCGCAGACTTTCTCCGCCAGAGCTTCGCGCGGCATGGTCGAGTGCTCAACATCCAGCATTTCAGCCAGAGTTTTCATTGCGTTATTCATACAGCCTCCCGATTACGTTCGTTTCTGACGTTTTCCCAGTACCGCTCCAGCCACGCCTCAATCGGAGCCAGGCACAGGTTATCTATCGTTTTGATTTCATCCATAATGAGATTCCACAGCGGAGCCCACTGGCGTGACCAGTTCCGCGTCTCGATTCGATTTCCGCGACCGGTTGCCATTAATCGCCCCAGCTCCTGAACCTGACTGGTATTCAGCGAGAGGCTTCTGACTGTTCCGCCTTCAATCGCTGGACTGACGGCTTCCCGGTAATGGCAGAGCGCGCAGTAAATCAGATCCAGAAGCGCGGCCTGCCGTTCTACTGGCATGTTCGGAAACTGGTCTTTCATTTTCTTCTGGCACACTCGATACAGATGATTCTGCGCTTGCTTGAACTCCAGCTCAGTCGCCTGAAAGTCGGGCATATACATGATGTTGCCGAAGGCGCGTTCGTGGTGTTTCAGTTTTCGGTTTAGGTCAGAACGTATCTGCATCTTTTGCTGATCGCACCATATCTGATTCAGGTTACTACTGAATCCACCGAAGTCGGGATTCGTGACCTTGGTCTTTTTCCAATCGCCGGATACCGCGGATGATTGATTCTGCTTAATACCCAGCTTGGCAGTCTCCACTGCTCCTGCCAGCGATGAATCAGAGCCGTAGAAATAAATCCAATGCCACAGGTTGCGAGTGGTCAGAGGCTTTGGCAGATTTCGCGTCAGATTAGTCAATGCACAGCTCCTTTTCGAGTTGTCGAGTCCGTGCAGCACACCAGCGACGCACGACTTTGAGTTGTTTCGCGTCCCGTGTGAAATTTGGGTGATTCCGTTCCAGGTATTTCATGCGGCGAGCAAACTCAGCTTCGCCCCGGCGACTTTTAAGGCCCTCTAAATAGCCCTGAGTGTTTTTATTCCCGGACAGGTTGCCGGACAATCCCTCGTTGCAGTACCGATTGCACTGGAATTCAACATTCAGAGTGTTGAATCGTAATTCTTCATGCGCTCCGACAGTTTTCAGGTGACCACAGCAGAACTCGCCCAGGGCATGATGTTGCGCCACTTTGCTACAACTAATGCACTGGGGAATATCACCAGCGTCCAGCAGCTCTTTGTATCGCTCCAGCTTGATCCAGCGGTTAAACACGTCCTGGGTGAGTTTTAACTGGTGGCTTACGTCATTGTCGCGGTGCTCAACCTTCTTCTTGCGCGCCTCACGCTCTTTTTTCCTGCGCTCCTGCTTCTGCACTCGCTTGACGTAGCAGTCCAATCCCTGACGCAGGCGCTCACGTTCCGCCTGCAGGTGCTCTTCTGCATAGCGGTTCATGCACTCGAACGAATGGAATTTCTTCTTGTGCGGAATGCTCTCTGACTTACTTGCTGGCGGCAGAGCTTCTCCGCATCCGCATTTACAGCGACGAGTCACGCTGCCTCCCCGCGATTGCTCGCTATCCACTCGCGCTCAGCCGCTGCTATTTCCTCAGCGGTTGCTGGCCACTGAACGCCAAGCTCAACACCATAAGCATAAATAAACTCGATAAAGTCAGAGCCTTCAGACACTGAAAATCCGGTTGTACTCGGACGGACAGAAACCAAACGTCCGGACCCATCCAGCGCCGGAACAACATGACCTGGCTTGCGCAGAGGCTGCCCCATAGCGGCACGCTCCTGCTCAAACTGATCAACAAGTAGAGCCTTCCAGATTTCAGGTTTGTATTTCCGGCGACGCCTTCGATCGAACAGATAAACGACGCGCCCAGGATCGGAATCAGGACGCCAAGTTTCAAAAACAACTTGATCAGAAATAACCGCGATCAATTTGTGATAGAGCTTTTCCTGCTCCCGACTTCGTGACGGCCGGCGAATCAATACGGAAATAGGACCGCCAGTCAGAGCTTCCAGCATGAATTGCTTCAGAGCAGTGAACCTCTGCTGTGCAGTACTATCAGGATGAATCGTTATCTCTTTTGCCATTACGCAATTCTCCCTTGTGCTCTCAGATACTCACGATATTCACGAGCAACGCCATTCAGATATCCATTCGCCTGACGACGGCCGGAGTAGTTCTTAGCCATATACAACCGGTCGTATTCGTCAGCCACTTCCTGTTGCTTGTGCGCAGGAATGACCGCCATACGCACCATGATCCAGCTCTTCTCAGAGCCCCAGCGCGAATAGCTGTAGAATTTCGGCATGATCGGTGCCTGTGTCTGACTCATACCAATTCCGTCGCTTTCGCCTTGTGGCCTTGACCGGCACGAATGAGCGCGTCCATTTCCACGGCGGCATCCATCGCTATCCAGGCGAACTCAGTTAAGCGCCCACCGGGCAGCATCCATCCGCGCTCAACGGCATGAGGAACAACCGTCGCCGAACCATGAACAATCGCCTTTAGGCCATGACGACTCGGATAAATTGACGTGTCAGTTTTGCGTTCGTAATTTCTGCTCATAATCCCACAGCTCCCATACTCGCCTTGATATACTCGATCGCTACTTCTGCATTAATTGCATTGCCGTAGCCCTTTAAGCGCCCTTTTCTTGCTTCAGACGTCGGAAAGCAGATATCGCCGCTATGTCCCACGCCTCCGGAAGTCCCATCAACCAGCGCGAATGTGCCGGATTCAACTGGCCGGAACCGTCCATCCCGGCAGAGGAGCCAGTCAGAACCTGACCAGAAGCCGTTAACCGGACCGGCAGATTTAATTCCAATAGCTGCACCATTTCCGGCAGAGTCACACACCCCGGACGCGGAGTTACCTTTCCACTCTTCACCGCATCCGTTGCCGTTGCCGTTGCCGTTGCCCATCCGGCCAGCGCCGCCTGCCTCGGCAACTGATCCAGCCTGCTCCGCCCATCCGGACGTACCGTCTTCATGCCCGGCGAGTCCTTCCAATCCCGAGCTGAGGCTGTCACCCAGCCCTGCATCAAATCCTGTAAAGAACAGGCGCTGGCGGATGTTCGGAGAACCGACGCCCGCAGCCGGTATATCAAACGCTGCGCTGGCGTAACCTGCGTCTTCCAGGTCAGCTTGTACAAGGTCGAACCACGTTGTTCTGCTGTCGCTTTTAATCTGCTCAGTATTCCAGCCTGTAGCGTCTCGCTCTTTGCTCGAAGCTCCGACAATGAGATTGCTGGAGACCTGTTCTCCGTAGATGACTGGTGGTCGATTTTCTTTAATGAGCTCATACCAGGCTGGCCACAGGTGGCGTTCGTCTTCAAAGCCTTTTTGTCTACCGGCTGCACTGAATCCCTGACAGGGACAACTGCCTGTCCAGACTGGTCGGTCGTCAGGCCACCCGGCTTGTCGTAATGCGTAACTCCAGACGCCAATGCCTGCGAAGAAGTGACACTGTGTGAAAGGTCTAAGGTCATCTGCTCTAACATCAACAATGCTCCGTTCATCAACTTCGCCCGGGGCGATTACGTTCATCCGGATCAGCTCGCGCAACCAAGCAGCGGCGAACGGATCAATTTCGTTGTAGTACGCGGTCATGCCGCTTTCTTCCTGTGTCGCGTGTTAAAAAACTCTTCCAGCTCAGGAAAAATCCGCATAGCCAGGCGAGCCAAATCAGGCGTGTAGTTGTTGTTGATTTTGAATAGCTGGCCAGCGTCGTGAATCCGGTGCTCGTCCCAGCGTAGGTGCTCGAATATGGCTTTACTTGCGTATCGCTTGTGGGTCTTTCTGCGCTCGATCGCTTCGGCAATGAACGCACTAAATAGGGCCTGATTTTCTGGCTGGTAGATGTACTCACGCATACCGTCGCAGAAGTCACCGAAGTCGATCAGCACTTCAATAATTACCGCTTCACGCTCCGCTTTGTTCAGTGCCTTCCAGCTCGTGAGCGGCATTGGATACGCAAGGTCTTCATGGTCGCGGAGTTTCGTAACGCGATCTGCATACTCAGTTTCAATACCCTTCTGGCCCTGAAATTTCACCGCCAGTAGTGCGGGTTTTTTATCCTGCTCAGGTGCCAGCACAGTAACCACATAACCCAGTTCGCCGGTACACTTGAGGCGGACGATATCGCCTGATTGAAAATCTTTTCTCACGGTTACGCCTCCAGCTGAGCAAGGATCGATTGCATATTCCGACTTGCCCTGGTCGGCTCGGTCGGCAAATGCGGCAATGTCTGTTCGGGCTCAACGTTCACAGGCTCGTTCCAAGGCGCACCAGACAGCCAGTGTCGAATCACTTCAGCGTGTGCAGTCTCAACCGCATCACGAACCGCCTTGTAGTTCGCAGACCGCAGCGCATGGCCGTCGAGAATTGACCACAGGTGATACATAGCCCCTTCGAGTTTCAGTGACGGTGAAGCAAGTTTGCGGTTAACAATTCGGGCAGCATCCTCAAGCGGAGGAATCCGCGCATCGCGCATGGCCCACTCCCACGCCCAGACACAGAACTGACCAGGCGAAACAGGTCGAACGTAACCAGAAGCACGACAGGCCATAAGTCCGAATTTAATCAGCACGTCGCTCGTTACTCCTTGCTGTACCAACGTCTCCAGCCATACTCGCTTGCCCGCCTTAATGTCTTCCGGAGCTGGGTATAACTCGCGCCACTTCGGAAATATCGCTATGACCTGAGTCCAGAGCCAGTTGATCAGCTGAATGTCCGCTTGTGTGGGCGCCGGGGAATCCAGAGCCGATTCCGTCCGCCCAGTCCGTGGATTCGTTCGCTTTTCTGAGCTCAGCTTCGCGACTTGATAATTGAGATCCTGCATGGCCATTGCCTCGCTGGTTGTTATCGTTCTGGTGTTTTGCCCAGGCTTTCTGGACAGATTTCAAGAATGCGGTTTGAAAGTTTCCACCGTGGGGAAGTCGACCGGCAGTGAGCCAGTACGCTCGGAATTCAGGAATGCAGTTGCGAATAAAATCCTCAGGAACGCTCGTCATCGCAATTCTGCGAACAGTCGTTTCGTCGGGATTCCAGTCTTCCGACATTTCGGGCTGCTGCTGGTAGGGCTGGACGTTTTCAGAAAATCGATTCGCGTGTTGTTGTAGTTGTTGTGTATTCCCTTCCCTTTCCCTTTCCAGTTCCCTTTCCCCATGTGCGTGCATGTGCGTGCATGTGCGTGCATGTGTTTGAGTTTCTGAATCAGTACTTGTGGAAACTTCCTGCGACTCTGAAACGCTGACTTCTTCAGTGTTTTGCCCTGCATCATTAATGCATGTGCTTGCATGTGCATTATTTTCTTTGGGAGGAAGTTTCGATTTTGCTTCACGAGCATTGGGACATTGGTGTTTTAAGAATGTCGGTATGCATCCAATCTCGCGACCATCCGCAAGGTATTTTTCGACAAGACCGATACGCTCAAGCGCGTCAAGCACGTGTGAAAAGTCGGTGGTGTCGTAAGGCATTACATCCAATTTCAACTGACGTGGACGCCACTCGAATCGCCCCTCTCGGTCGCAACACGTAAACAAGCCGATGAAAGCCAGGCGGAGAGGCAGGCCAGACTCAATTTCAGCTTCGAATAAATCTTCATGCCGAAATAACTCCGGCTTTACTGTTCTAATGCGAGCCACAAAGAAATACCTATTAAGGGCCTTGAAAAACTCATCTACTAATTTTACGAAAATTAGTAGATAGAAAATGGCACCCCGGGCAGGACTCGAACCTGCAACCCTTGGAATAGAAGTCCAATGCTCTATCCAGTTGAGCTACCGGGGCATAGCTGGCCAGAGATCCAGCATCTGGCCGATACGTTTTTTACCGGGTCGCCTTCCCGTAAATTACCGGCCACTGGAGCCAGCTATCAGAGCCTGATTTTTTCGACCGGTTTGCTTCCGGTACGTAGTCACGACTACACCGTTCCGCGCTCGAATAAGTCAGAGTTGCCAGGCCCCATGCCTGATTCCGTCTTACCGTGCGTTTCCAGGCGGAGGAGACGCAAAGACCATAAGCGCCGTCGCCTACGCTGCTGCTACGCTCTTTAACTTCAAGAGCCGGTTATTAGCCCCACCGACAGCTGGGGTCGTCTCACCAACAGGTATTAGTCAGATGTGTATTGATATGCTGACTGTCTCCAAGCTACTTATGGAGTCCCGGCAAAGTCTGGCGTTGCCGCGCCAGTCAGTCAGCATACGAATGCACACCTAAAAAAGTCCGGGCCGAAGCCCGGCAATGGAGTCCACCCTACGTGGAATGCACAAGGCTCAAGTGGCTCGACTTTTTCGTCGCCTCTTGATCCTTCAATTTCTTAACTTCAGCTTGCAATGCCGCGAGCAAGTCAGCGCCCTGCTTGCCTTGCTGAACTTTTCTGCGAACAATGCTCAGTATTTCTGACTCAGACATCCCGAGTGCCGCAGTCAGCACTTCCATGTCAGTCGAATATTCCGTTTTCACTTCCCCGGCCATGACAACCTCCCGTTTCCGGCCCTGATTCAGACCTTCTATTATTTTAAAATCAGGACAGAATCAGTGATTCACTGCATTATCCGGACGGTCATCATTCAAATGGCGAGATTCAATTTCACGGCGCATGGCACGAATCGCATCAGCGACTTCCAGCTGAGCCAGTCGCTCTTGCATAGCTGCGTTCTGTGCTGCCTCGGAGTACGCAACGCTTCGTCGGTCCAGCCCTTCGATAACAAGCTCACGAATCGTGACAGACGGTTGCCCACCAGTGGCTTCGATGTATTCGCGAAGTCGCTCTTCATCATGCTCAGAAAGACGGCACTTAATGCCATCGCCTGCTTTAACTTGCTTTCGGTCTCTGTACGTCATCTTTTGTCTGTGCCTTTTTCGGAGTTACTTTCAGGACGCCGCCAGTCAGGGCCTGGAGTTCATACTGGCGACCCCTAGGGATTTCTTCAGGCCAGTTGCTAACAGCTTGCCTGGTGATATCCAAGGCACTGGCCAGCCTGCTTGCGTTTCCAAAATACTGTATTGCTTCAGTTTTATTCATAGTAAAAACGTATAGTTTCATTGACACAAAGAGTAACAATAGGTTTTCGATGGAGTCAACTTAAATATACATCCATCGTCGTAAAATCAACTTCCGAAAACAATGACTACGGTAGAAAGCGCATGATGCTAATGGGGGATAGAATCAAGAAAAGGCGCAAGGAGCTCGGCCTGACCCAGCCAGCTCTGGGGAAAGCTGTCGGAGTGTCTAGGGCCGCTGTCTCGCTATGGGAGAAGAATGAAAATGAGCCGAAAGGCATCAACCTTCAGAACATTGCTAGAGTATTGCGGTGCTCTGCAGACTGGCTTATTGATGGTCGCTCTGAAAAATTTGTGTCGGAAGCACCGGCTAATTACAATGCAGGCACGCCAAGTGCAATACCAATATTCAGCAAAAAAAACGTACTGGCTTACCTTCAAGGCGATGACGTTGAGACTGTTTCAGCATCGACAGAGCTATCTGTGATAGCCAAGATGCTAGGAGCATCGGATAACTGTATTGCCTTTCAGGAAGACTCAATAGGTATGATGCCCAGGATTATGCCAGGAGAATTGGTGGTAATTGACCCTAGCGTTAGCGACATCCTAGGTGGAGAGTGGGCGTTTTCAGTTTCCGGTACTGTGGTTGTTGGAATTCTATCCAGAACTCCGAGAGGATTCGTACTCTCCTTTTATAGTGAAAATCCTGGCTGGGAGCCGGTGGAGGTTGCCCCTTCCGATGCGGTTGGCAAAGTAGTAGCGACAATACCTTTCGGTTAATCAATTGCTGCACAGGAACCGGTAACCAAAAACATCTCTACTCCCTCGCCAGGGTAAGCCCCAAGATATGTATAGTTAAAGTTGTTTAACTCCGGATCTCGAATAAATATACCACTAAAGTTCTCCTCCTCCTCGCAATAAGAACCATATTGATTGCAGCTGCCCAATAATACGTCATCGTTTAAATTGAGAAGGCGATATTCCTTTCCGGACCACTTCAGCAGCATTTGAAAATCTACAGCGTCTGGGCGAACTATTTCTCTAATCCCTTTGGCAGTAGCCGTTTTTGCTTTTGCCTCTGCCCAACACCAGTAAGAAGTCTCTCCGGAGTGAACATGGCTGCCAATCGCTACCAAACAAAAGCAAGCAGCAATACGCAAGCTACTCATTGCTCAATGCCCCAGACAAAAAACCAAATCCATACAGGACAATAAGCATCACTGCCATCCCTTCATAGTAAAACGATTGCCGCTTGGTTCCGGACAGTCTTTGCAGGTAGTTCACAGCCACATGCGATGTCGCGAAAGCCAATATTCCGTAGATAGTTAAGCCCATCAGTCAATACCTTTTTGTTGCCAATCATAAATTATCAAATTTTTAGTCAACTGTACTTGACACAATAAGGTCAATGTTGCTTTACTATTTAGGTCAACGAAACTTAACAGGAGAGTCCCATGCAACGCATGATCATCCCGCCACATATACGCAACGTCATACCGCACATCAGCGAAGAAGACCGCATTGAGGCGATGAAACAGGAAGTGGTTGAAACCCTGCTGAACGGCGAAGAGTACCGCACGCACATAAGCGTGCACTCGCAAGCCGACGTTATGCAGTACCTGCATGACAACGCTGACGATGCCGACGAACTGGAGAAGTCTTTGTTCGCACTCCAGACCGCCACAAAAGATCAGTACGAGTTCTTGATCGCTGGCATCAAGAAGCTGGTCCGTCGTGCTGCCACTGAGTACGTCAATACCCTGGAAGCGGAAATCGTCGAAAGCGACAAGCGCGAACAAGACGAAGAAATGGCCGATTACCTGGCCGACCAATTCCACGACGATGCGGACTATCACCTGTGATCGATGAAAAATTTGAGGATTCATTCTATGAAATATTTGGCACCGCTACTGGACAAGCAAACGCTGGCGAACGGAAAGACAGTAATTCGTTGCGCAGTTCACAACCAGTTACTGCAGCCGAAGCCAGACGGCGCAGAAGAGTTCGTTCTGGCGCAGGGCGAATCATTGAGCGCCCATTTAGTAAATCGTAAGCGTAAATTGCGTCCGTTCATCGACGACTACGCAGAGCACAACGGAACTGAAGGAGTAGCAGCATGAATCAGGTAGCCCAACTAAAAAGCAATGCCATGAATTCGGCCATAGAGGGATGGTTTCGAGAGCATCCCGCTATGGCTATGCGCGGGATAGACGAGGCGACATGGCTGGCTCTTTGTAATTCGGTATATCCCGGCGCAAGCAGCGAAAGCATCCTGATGGCTGTCGATTACTGTCAGGCTCGTGGCCTTGATGTAATGCTCAAGCCCGTCCACCTGGTACCAATGAGCGTAAAGACAGGCCGGAAGGATGGAAGCGGCAAAGATATTTATGCAAATCGCGACGTGGCGATGCCGGGCATTGGTTTATATCGAATTCAAGCTAGTCGAGCTGGTGATTACGCCGGAGCAGAAGAGCCTGAGTTTGGGCCAGAGGTTACAAAAACCTTTCGCCATGAATACAGCGGCAAGGTGACCGAAAAAACAATCACCTACCCAGCATGGTGCAAGTACACCGTCGCCAAATTAATCGGTGATCGCATTGTTAAATTTTCTGCCAAGGAGTTCTGGCTGGAAAACTATGCAACGCAAAGTCGGTACAGCGAACTTCCTAATGCAATGTGGGAAAAAAGACCTTACGGCCAGCTTGCAAAATGTGCAGAAGCGCAAGCCTTGCGCAGAGCATGGCCTGACATTGGTCAAGAGCCGACAGCCGAAGAAATGCAAGGCAAAGGCTTTGATGATCTGCGCGATATCACCCCACCTAAAGAGGACGCTAGCAGGAAGGTGTCGGAGAGCAAGCAGCTCCCTGTTTATCCGCAAGAAAAATTCGACGCAAAAATTTCTAGCTGGGTTGATCAGATCGACTCTGGTTCTCGAACGGCTGACGACGTTATTGCCACTTTATCAAGCCGGTATCAGTTGACCGGCGAGCAACTCAGCACCCTCAAAAGCACAGGAGCACCCGCATGAAGCGTATTAATTTAGTCCAAGGCTCATCTAAATGGAAAGCCTACCGCAAGGAATACGACAGCGCCTCAGAGGCCAGCATGATGATGGCAGAAAGCCTTCACGTTAAACGTGATGAGCTGCTTTACATGAAGGCGACAGGCACGGAACAGGAATTCTCTGAGTGGTTTGAAGAGAATGTCCTTCAGCGCGGTCATGATGTTGAAGAAAGCACTCGACCGTATGCTGAACAGCTTATCGCAGAGCGCCACAGCATGGATGAAGACGACGCCATGCTTTTTCCTGTCACTGGCGTCAATGACGCGGAGACAATGCTTTCCAGTTTTGATGGACTGACGGATTGTGGCCGCTTCTCATGGGAAGGTAAGCAGTTCAACAAAGAAAAATTCGAAGTCGTTAAAAATGAAAATCGTGTACCGGATTGCGACTACTGGCAAGTGGTTCACCAGCTGGTAACCAGCGATGGTGCTATCGAAGAAGCTCTCTATACAGTGGGCGATGGCACGCCAGAGGGTACAGCTCACTGCTGGGTAACTCTCAATGACATTGATAAAGACCGTTTGATTCAGGGCTGGCTGCAGTTCAACGCAGACCGTGAGTCCTATGTCGTTGCTGAGCCAAAACCCGAAGTGGTCGCCGAAGAAGTAACCGACCTACCTGCTATCAGCATGGTAGCCAAGGGCGAGGTTGCGATTGTCGATAACCTGGAAGTCTTTGAAAAAGGTCTGACCGTATTCCTGCAGAAGTCTCTAATCAAAGAGCCATCGACTGACAACGACTTCGCGACTCTGGATCTACAGATTAAGGCCCTTAAAAAGGCCGAAGCGGCGCTCAAGACTGCCGGTGATTCTGTACTGGCTCAGGTTGAAGCAGTCGATGCAGCAATGAAGAAAAAAGACAGCCTGGCCGAACTGGTGCGTCAGAACCGACTGGCTTCTGAGAAGTTGCTGAAAGCGAAGAAAGAACAGATCAAGCGCGACATCGTTGATAACGCAGAAAAAGACATTGATATGCATATCGCGTTGCTGGAGCAGGAGCTGGAAGCAATGCTTTGCAATACTCCGGTAGGTATTAGTGTATCTCACGATATTCAGGGCGCCATCAGAGGTAAGAAGACCATCACTTCCCTTCAGTCATCTGCCAATGACGAAGTGGCCCGCGCAAAAATCGCAGCCAACCAGATGGCTGATCGTATTCGCGTGAACATCGAACACTTTGATTCCGTGATCAACGACATTCCGAAAACCATCTTTGGTGACCTGCCCTCTCTTCTGCAGAAAGAAGCTGGTGACTTTATTGCGGCCGTCTCGCTCCGCATTCACGAATACGAGAAGCAGATCGAAGAGCAGGCAGAGCGTAAGCGTCAGCATGATGAAGCGGAAGCCAAGCGCAAAGCAGCTGCCGCTGCCGCTGCCGATCAGGTGACGCAGGCCCACGAAGATGAGTATCACGAAACTCCGGTAAATCCGCTGGCAGATATTCCGGTGAAGTCTGGCACTCAAGTGAAAGCAGAAACGACCACTCAGACTCTCGCTGGCGACCTCTGCCGCTACTGCCGCGATAAAGGTTTAACTCCAGCAGACGCTCAAGAGCTGATGGCTCTCGTTGAGAAATACACCAACCTGGACGCGCAAGCGGCATAAGGAAATAGCGATGTTGATTTTAACCAGAAATATCGGCCAGACAATCATGGTCGGCGACGACGTAACAGTCACCGTACTGGGCGTGAAAGGCAATCAGGTGCGCCTGGGTGTTAACGCTCCGAAAGACGTGGCCGTCCACCGTGAAGAGATTTATCAGCGCATCCAGCGCGAGAAGTCAGGCAAAGACGCCGACGGAAATAATTAAGGCACCCGCCTCCGGCTCCCGGCGCCGAGTCCTGCAGGAAGCAGGAAAGTCCGGGAGAATTTAAAAGATAAGGACGGCTGACATGAAATTAGCAAAACCAAACGAGCAGGACTTAAACGGCGCAATTGACATTGCTCGCATTCTTGATGATCTCAGCAAAGGCTGGTTCCCATCTGGCGACGATGGCGACCATGAATTCGACATCATGGACAGCGCAGATTGCCGTAAGGCGTTGGATATCCTGATCGGGATTAGCGACCAGTGCAGCCTGATGCGCGCCGCCATGGCCACGCTGGTTTTGTGCGATCCGGACAATAAAGTCATCGACCCGGATATTGAGCATGTCGACCATCATCCAGAGGTAAAAGAAGCGATGGCACTCAAAGAGCGTATCGACAGCTTCTTTACGCAGGAATTCACCGGCGGCATGAAAATCAAGAAAGGCGACCAGGTATATGATGTTGCTTCCGCCGATTTTGAAGAGGGTCTTGTCGCGTACAGCGTTGATTGGTCTGACGACCTTCAATGGGCTCGCTGGGAAAACGTTGAGCTTATCAAAGATCAGGCGGGTGCGGCATGAAACAACTGGCACACCTTCCACCACCAGCACTACCAACGCCGTTTAGCTGGGAAGACTGGAAGAAAAACATAACCGGTAAATACACAGTGTGCAACGACTGCGATGACCGATATACAGAAATCTGCCGAAATTGCGACGGCGCTGGTTATGTCAAGTGCTGCGAATGCGGCAACGATAAAGAATGCGAGGTGTGCGAAGGAAAATGCCATCTTAATTGTATGGAGTGTGAAGGCGAATATCGGTACGAAAACTACGTTCGTGAAGTTGCCTCCAGCTACACGCGCTATCTGGAATTCAAAAAGATAGCGATCAGCGAGCTCGAAGTTTACTCACTCGCACTGAAAAACTCGTTTTCAGAGAAACGTATCAAGCGAGGTGCGGCATGAGCCAGAGCCCTCAGCGAATCATCGAAATGGCCGTTGCCAACGCCGGTAAAAAAGTGGTGAACCACATCGCGTGGATGCTGTTTGTCGGATATTTGTCGATTGCTGCTATCGGCTGGTTCACCTCCGACAAGGATGACACAGACGGACATAAGCGCAGCAATATGGTTCTGCGTACCGACTACGGCACCGGCTGTCAGTATCTGGAATCGCACACAGGCGTATTAACACCGCGCATGAGCGCAGACGGAAAGCACACAGGGTGCAAGGTGGTGAGCAAATGAAAGTTTCAACCGAACAGTACATTAATGAATTGGCGGTACGGGTCTACGAACAAAACAAGCGTGTTGGTTGGTGGGATAACCCTGACCGCTGCATTTTCCAGACCCTGCAACTGGTCAACACTGAGATTGCTGAGGCAACAGAAGGCGACCGAAAGAGCCTGATGGACGACAAGCTGCCTCACCGCGTTATGGCAGAAGTTGAGATTGCAGATACTGTAATCCGCCTGGTTGACTTAGCAGGTCGTTACAAGTGGCATTACGAGGCCGCTATTCCTGCCAGCCTCCACCTTGCCAAGATGGACAACGCCGGAGCTCGACACCTTGTTGCAACAATAACTGTTTGCGACCTTGCGAAAGAGATCATTCTGAACCGGGATAACCATTGCTCAATCGCAGTAATGTACTCCATGGCTGTAAGTACACTGCTGAAAATTGCCGATATCGAAGGCTACGACCTGACTGGTGCTATTGAGGAGAAGCTGGAATTTAACGCCAATCGTTCAGACCACAAGCGCTCTAACCGCGCCAAGAAAAACGGGAAGGCTTACTGAGGCGCATATGAAGCAAAGTAAGTTTGAGTCGGCTATTGAATCTATTCTGAGCGTCCTTATTGGGTTCGTAGTCTCGTACTTGGCCTGGCCACCAATCGCCGCACTTTCGGATATTGAGTACGATCATAGTCAGCATTTCTCTGTGATCTTTCTCTTCACGGTTTTAAGCGTTGTCCGCTCATACATAGTGCGCCGTCTGTTTAACGCAAGAATTCTCACCGCATGGAGAACCAAATGACTCTCACTCCAAACTTCATAGGAGCCATGGGCTCCCTACTGATACTGGCTGTGGCTTTTTTCATGGGCACTAACGGCCTGGCTTTCGCTGCACTTTCGATGCTGATTTTGATTGTGGTTCTTGGGATGTGGTTCGCGGTGAGCCTTGGTATTTATTGCCTGGCGCACCGACTTGCCACGCAGCTTGAAAGCGTTTCCCGTTTAGATCTGGGGGTGGATGATGAACGCCAAGGATAAGATGTTCAGCGAGGTCTGCGAAGAGAACAAGCGCCTTAAGGCTGAAATTGAAGCCCTAAGGGCGCCAAGGGATGCCCACGGCAATGTTATTTCTCTCGGTTCCGTAATCCAGAGAGTAGACAACCCTTCTCAGCGCGGCGTTGTTACTCGCATCATAAAAAAAGACGAGCCGTCGGACATCATTACGGGATGTCCGGGTGATATCCACGTGCTGACCTCGCCCGGCTGTACAACTGTTTCATGTCAGTACGGTCAGTGGAAGCACATCACCCACGACGATCAGAACTACTCTGAGCGCTTTCATTCTTGGCGGTTACGCGAGAAAAGAGACGAGCCTGAAGATAAAGACTTCTTCATTACTGCAGTTTTGTCACTACTTCCGGAGCTGGGTGATTACGACGACTATCCCTATGACGTTTGCAGCGCAATGGAGATGCTGGCAACTGAGTTAACCAAGGCTGAGGGGCGCAGTAATGACTGAATTTACTCCAGACAACCACTACGCTGGCCTGCTTACTCAGGCTAAAGCGCTGTTCAGAATTACTCAGAGTCAGGAAGCGATCATTTCGACCCTGAGAAGCAAATTAACAGAGCTTGAATCACAGCTTGCCATGGTCGGCACGGCCGAGATTGAAGCGCAGCGAGCGGCCAATGAGCAACTGACAAATGAAATCGAGCTGATCGCGGCTAAGTGTGAGCGCTTGACTGAGTCCTTCGCCACTTTAATGGAGCACAGCACAGGCGTTGCCGGACTTCACTTAAATGGCGACGTGGCGCCATGGTCCGAACTGACAGAGGGTGGACGGTTCGAAGAATGGCTTTTGCCTTTATCAGAGCCGCGCGATCAGTCTATTGATGCACTCAAGGCCCAGTGGCAAGCCGAGGCTATTCCAGATTTTATCCGAGATATGGGGGAGCGACTGCGCACCCAGGATAATCGCATTACCGCCGATCCGCTGTTCTGTGTCTTCGAAAAAGACTATGTGGTAACCGAGGAAGGCTATGGTCACGACCGCATTGATTGGGCTGACGTCCGTGACGAATACACCTTGATTGATCCTGATAGTGACAAGTGGCATCGACTGGAAGCCCTTTATCAGGCTTGTCGTGATGTTGATAAAAACTACCAGCGAAATGCGATCAAGCTTGTAGACAAGTTCGTAACAGCGGCATTTACCGAAGAAGGTGCCAAAGACCACATTCGGATGAATGGCCATAACCTGAGAAAGCCCTTTGTCTATGTGACCAGCTTATTCCGCACTCCGGAAATGATCGAGCTTCGCGACTGGTTAAAGAATCAAGGTATGCAGGAAGTTACCAATGCAGATTGAAAGCACCGACCACGCACGCGAGCTGATCGCCGCTGCCGGAATCAACACCATCACCGTGACCACTCGTCAGCTCAAGAGCTTGCATAAGCATATTGATGCCTGCATGCGTGCCAGTGGAAACTATAACGGCACCTATCGCATGAACAAGGTTGGTACCGACCCGCGTTACTGCACATGCAGTACCGAACAATGGGAAAGCCGCGAGGCGTTTTCATTCAACCGTGACGGGTTTATTGGCTTCGCCGGTTGGGCAGATAAAAGCAACACCCGCCCTATTCTAGACGGCGTTGCTCTCTGGCTGGATGAGCTAGGTAAATCAAAGCGCAAGCTGGTGCGACCATTCCAAATCATGCAAAAGGCTTGGTCCTGGGTAGACCCGGATTGCGACTACCCCTCAGATCCAACAGGCGATATTGTCTACGGCGAGACGCTGTCTCAGGCCAAAGCCTCACTATTTTCTGAGCTGCATGAGGCTTGCTACCTATCCAGCTTTGCTGAAATTTTCTCTTTCAAATTTCATCGCTTTAAAGAGCGGGACAAGGTACTTGTACCACCCGCTCCTATTCTGGAGCTACTGACAAGCGAACAGCGCCATATCATTGGTCACGCCAACGGCAACAATGACCGAGAGCCTGGCTGGCGTGATTACTACTGCACGACGGACGGTAACGAAGACTGCGAGCGCCTTGTAAGTCTTGGGCTGATGAAACGAGGGCGGATTCTTGAGAGCGTAAGCACTAGCCGCTACTACCTGCTTACCGAAGCGGGAGCGCAAGCCGCTTTGTCAGACGCCATCATTCCCCGATCAGTAGCTGAAAGAATGATCCCATGGCAGCCACACTTACTGGAAAAAGGCTTGTTGAGCCTGAAGGCGATTAAAGATAACCCTTCCCTATTGGAGTCAATGGGTAACCCAATGTGCCGTATTTATTCTGCCCAGTGGGGTTATTACTGGCGCCCCAAAGGCGCTGGATATGGCTGTCAATCAGAAGCTGGCCAGTACAGTTTTCAGGATGCCTATATGACGACCAAGCACTGCGGACCGGAAAAGAAAATCTGGTATGAGTTTGTTGATGAAGCAGAAGAGTCCACTGGCAACGCCGCTTAAACCGGCATAGAGGTAACGATGGAAATACAGGAAACAAAAACGGTTTGGGTCGCTTGGACCAATACCGACTGCACAGAAGGCAGAGGGCGACAGATCCCTAAGGCGGTATGCGAATCTGAGGCCACTGCTATGAGACTTGGCAAGAAAGGCTATGTGCAAGGTAGTGACTGTCCGGTGCGAGAAGCAGTCGCGGTTAAAGTAAATAATTGCTGGCTGGTGCCTGGAAAAATAGAGCCAATAAGTAGCGAAGACGTGGCTGCTCAAGCTCGTATCGACGCTCGAAGGGCTGCACTCAAAAAGGCAAAAGATGCCGGGCTCACTGATGATGAATTGAGGCTGCTGAAAAGCTGACGAACACCTTCTTTTCAACCGAATGGCCGCTGTTATGTGGCAAGGAGACACCATGGATATGCCAACCCCCTGCCCTGACTGTGGCGAGACAGTTGAATATGGAGAAATGCTAGCGCACCCAAACGACTTTAACACAATGGTTTGCGACAGCTGCCATGACCGCATCACTGAAGAGAACAACCAAGGCTCAGAAAAAGATAATTACGGCAATACATTGAGCTGGAAGGCTACACCTGACTACGGACTGATAGAAATATCCCTCAATGGCGAGGAGTTGGTGGGCTGGTGCTATGAAGACGAACCGGAGTCTGTTTTTAACGAGTTCTTCACGGTTTGGAAGAAAGCTCAAGAGGCCGCTAGGGAACAACAATGAAGCAGGCAGAAACATTTATAACCCGCGTCCCGTGCGAAGCACGAACTTGAGCAAATTGTTATGTGTACATGGGAGGCAACCTTGGACAAGCTAAACCAAGATCAGTTGAGGCGGCTCTATTTTGATTATGTTGAATATAGAGATTCGCTTCCGCTATCGGCAAAACCTGTTGGAATAAAAGAGTATTTTGAGCAAGAAAAGCACAGGTATACATAACCAAGAGGTAAACGGTGATGAATGAAGCGAAGCGTAATGAAGAGTCCGGCACCGAAGGTGCGAATTTAACCGAGTTGTTATGTTGTGTACTTACTCGGGGAATACCGATTGATGGCCCAGCGACAGACACCGTTACGCATATTTGCAAAGACGGTGAAACGATTGCAGATATTTGGAAATGGGTTGAAGAACAGACGGTAGGTAGCGCGTGGATTGTGCGCGTTGAGATAACTAAAGCAACATAACGCCGGAATCAGGCGCGAGGCACGAGTCGCACTGATCCGTGTGTTATTGAATTAAACGAACTGCAGGAAGCAATAAGCAGGCGCGTCAGGCGCTGGGAGATTGATATGGCAAAGAATAAGTTAACGCCGCTGAAAAAATTCGTGGAAGACAAGTTCGGCGACGACGTACCTATGCGAACCGCGCAACACTGGTGCCAGAATGGGCACTTGGCTGGAGCCCGAAAAGTAGGCCGGAAATGGTTTGTCGATGCAGAGCAGTTCGATAAAACTACCGGCAATGAACTGGTCGACAGCATCCTGATGGCGTCTTAATTCATGGCACCAAGAGCGCGCAAGCATACAGGTCTGGAAGCGAATGTGTACCCGAACAAGTCCGGCGGGCACACTTACTATCGCTACAAGCACCCTATTACCGGGGTGATGCACCCGCTTGGCAAGAACAAGACGGAGGCCAATGCGGCCGCCCGGATTCTGAACGCCAAGCTCCTGCAAGATGATGCCTGCGTTGTCGATAAAATCATGGGCACTGTTGGTATCAGCATGGCCGCACTGGTTGAGCGGTTCCGCGACGACCGATTGCCAGAAATGGGCCTGAAGGTATCCACCCTCAAGATTATGGGCTACCGCCTGAACCGGATAGTGGCCGACCTGGGCGACCGCGTTATCACAGAAATGACCACGAAAGACTGTGCGCAGTGGCTGGACGATAACTTTGAGTCAGATCCATACGTTAAGCACCGCGGTACTCTGATCGAGCTATTCCGCTACGCTGAGAACAAGGGTCTACGCAACGGCAACGACAATCCAGCTGAAGGCACCTACCCTAACCGGAAGAAAAAGAAGAAAGCCCGCAAGCGCATGACGGTCGAGCAGTACCTTGCCATTCACGCCGCAGCCCCAGAGTGGATGAAAATCGCAATGGAGCTGGCCCTGATTACGCTGCAGGGTCGTTCTGAGCTGATCAGAATGCGTTACGACGCTATCAAAGACGGTTACCTGTACGTTGTCCGTCAGAAAGTCGAGAGCCACGAACACGCACGCCTCAGAATCAAAGTAACGCCAGAGATTGAGAGTATCGTCTCTCGCTCCCGCGACGGCCTGGCCAGTCCCTATATCGTGCACCGTCGACCGCAGCGAGTGAAAGAGAACAAAGACACCGATCACTGGACGCAGATTGCGCCTAATGAGTTCACCAAGCAGTTCCGGCTTATCCGCGACAGCCTGCCGGAGTTTAGCAGCATACCCAAAGAGGAACGCGGCGGTATCCACGAAGTCCGCGCGCTGGGGTCATGGCTGTATGAGCAAGCGGGATATGAGCGTGATTACGTTCAGCACCTGATGGCTCACTCTGATGAGAAGATGACCGAATACTATCAGAGCGAGCATGAAGAAAAGTGGATCGACGTTAAAGCTGAACTCAGCCTGGCGTCGGTGTTTAAGTAACCCTATTGCTTTGTGGCTTGGAAAAAGCGAGGAACGAGCGAATGGAAAGTCCAAAACAGCATGTTGTTATGCCGACACTGCACTTTGGTGATTGCTTGGATTTGATGCCGGAAATACCGGACGGAAGCATAGACATGGTGCTGGCCGACTTACCCTTCGGGACTACTCGCCAGAAGTGGGACACGGTGATTGATATGGACCGGCTATGGAAAGAGTACAAGCGCGTAGCTAAGCCAAACGCGGCGATAGTGCTCTTTGCAAAGCCACCGTTCGACAAGGTGCTGGCCTGCAGTAATTTACCCATGTATCGCTATGGCTGGATCTGGGAAAAGACCCGTGCCACCGGACACCTTAATGCTAACCGGATGCCCCTGCAGGCCCATGAAAATATCTGCGTGTTCTACCGGAAGCTGCCGGAATACCACCCACAGAAAACCGAAGGGCACAAGCCTGTTAATGCGTATTACACCCGTCACAGTGGCGAATGCTACGGCGGTGCAGATCAGCAGAAGACGGGGGGTGGCAACACAGATAGGCACCCGCGCAGTGTTTTGAAGTATGCGCCGGTATCTAACCAAGACAGGCTGCACCCTAACCAGAAGCCGGTAGACCTGCTTCAGCACCTGATAAGAACGTACACCAGCGAGGGGCAGACAGTGCTTGATAACACAACAGGGGCAGCTTCAACGCTTGTAGCTGCCGCAGAGATCGGGCGTTACTGCATTGGTATGGAGAGCGACCCGGTGATTTATGAAACCGCCAAAGCGAGATTGACGGCATAACCCTAGTTTTAATGGGCGGAGCCTTGGCGACGTCCACCATTTAAATGTTTGTTATTGCTCGGGAGGGCAACGAAATGGCAGAACTTATTAGAATCGAAGGCGAAGGCGGCACTAAAATATATTCTGGAGCAGCAACAACAGAAGAAGAGGCGAAGGAGCGTTATATCAACCAAACCGGCTATCCAGCTGATGGCGTTGATATATTCAAGTTTGACGAGTGCGACTGGGTCGAGCTACGCAACTTCGCCAGAGTTGGCCTCGAGTAGCAATAACCCGGCGTTTAACTGTGAACGTCAGTGAGTCATTTATAACGCATTGTTATTGCTCGGGAGGGCAAAGATTATGAGTGAAATTAAGCAAGTACCAAATCCTGAATTCGTTGATGTTGTAAAAGATGGTTTTAAATCAATGGAAGAGGCCGAATGTGATGGTTTTGAATATGTCGTAGGAAAAGTAAGGGGTGGCTCTGTGAAAATCGTATTCGAACCGGACAATTCAGATGTAACTGAACTGATTACGATTGATGGCGTTGACGGCTTTGGCTACTGCTTACTGTTCGAAGAGTAGCAATAACCCGGCGCTTACGTGCCGAAGGTCAATTTAAAGCGCCTTGTTATTTGGCGCGGGAGGAATTATGAAGAAGGCAAAGAAAGAGAAATGCATACACTGTGGTGAGAAAATGGCGGCATGGACTGTCGTCTGCCCGCATTGCGGAAAAATAAATGGTCATAATCGTTAGCGACCAAATAACGCCGGAATCACGGGCCGCAGGTCCCGTGAAACCGTGTGTTATTGATGCTTTGGCAACTACTGTATATTGCCAATGATTTGCCAAAGTATTGCCAATCCAAACGACAGACACAAAAAAGACGCTCGTAAGCGCCTGATTTGTAAGGTAATTTTGGTAGGACTACCCAGATTCGAACTGGGGACCTCTACCATGTCAAGGTAGCGCTCTAACCAACTGAGCTATAGTCCTGAAGTGGTGCGTATATTACTCAGGCGCTTTGCGTTACGCAAGTGTTTCTGAAGAAATTGCATACGAATCAGCAAGATAGCGTAGAAACCCTCCTCACACCCCAAGTATTACTTCAGGAATATCACCTTTTTGTGGTGCACACACCGTCACGCGCCCGGATAACGACTTATCGTTCTTATCTTTTTTCTCTGCCAGGTAAGCCTTCACAGCAGCACCGCGCTTCACGACTTCGCTGTACCAGGCATCGCCCCATGCTTCTACTTCCTGCTTGCCTGCAATCGGGCAGGCCTGCAATTCCAGCTCGGGTTTCTTCGACATCATGCCAGCGATGGTATCGAGATACTTGATGTGCTCTTCAGTCAGTTCAAGCTGTTGAGGCTCATACACAAGGTCATTCAGACGAATCGCGAACAGCTTATCTCCGGCAAACGATGCGATGCTAATCAGCTGCCCATACGGCACCAGAGACTGCTTAAGGTAATACAGAGTCGCGGTGCGCAAGGCCTTACGACTGATCTGGTTGATAACATCATTAATGCCAACATCCGGCTGAGTGATATCGCCAGACAGCGGAACGTCAAGACGGATATTGTTGTTATCGTCCTTCAATACAGAAAGCGCGGTTTCAACCGGCATTGAGATCTGCTTGCTCAACCGATCAATGGTTGCTTCATCGGCGGGCTCGAATCTGCTGTTCTGGAGTTTGATCAGGACGTTGCCACCCAACTGGCCGTTGTTGATACTGATGGTCGAGTCGACACCCAACATCCCTTTCTTAAGACGATATCCCATGGCCTGAACCAGATACGGGTTGAAATCGACCAGGTTGAGCTGTTCGACATCGACCTCCAGCTGACCTTCTGGATAGTCTCCTTTTACGCCCATCTTTCCGCTCGCGCGGATACGGTTGTAAGTATCAAGTGCCAGCAGCAGCGTCAGGTCAACACCGCTTTCTAATTGATCAGTATCGATCTGGCCGGTAGTCAGTTCGAGCACCTTGCCACTGGTGTTAACGGTCGGAGTGACTGCTTGATCGGTCCAGTTAAAGGTGGTCGCCGGGATGTCATCGCCTTCGGTAAGGAGCTGAATACCAGCAATCTGAACCCTGAAAGGTACCGGTTCATCAGCAGCTTCACCGGATTCACCTGCATCTGGGGCGGTGCCAGCGCCAGTATCAGGGGCAGAATCAGGAGTACTCTCTGCCTCAGCTTCTGACGCTGGCACACCTTTAATGCTGCCATCTGCAAGTCGCGTTACGTTGGACACCAACCCGTAAAATTGATGAATACCCGACGAAAAGCTGGAAGGCGTCGCGTTAATATCAGTAATCTGATAATGCGCTAAAGAAGCCAGAGGCACTTCTTCACCCGGAGGCGTCACGCTCAATGAATTCAGCTCAAGTGAGGATACATTCTGTGTATCTGCACTTGCCTGTACGCCAATCACAGACAGGTCACCCAACTGAAGAACTCCTGCTTCAGGGTGACGTGCTCGCAAGGTTTCTAGCCCTGCACGACCAATATCGGCGGAAGGCTGCGTGGACAGTTCTTTAACGCGCACTTCAGACGTAGAAAATGACGCAAGCGACAATTCAGGGAAGCCAGCGAGGTTGCCACTGAAACCTTCGAGTGAAAGTTCTTTTACAGATACGTCATCTTCACTGGCTCGCCAGTTCAGCTGGCCCAACATTAATTCGTCGAGCTGCGCTCTCTCATCATCAGGTAATTGAGCCTGCACGTTTTTGAGTAAAAGAGACCTCAACCCAGCAGTCATACCATTGTCGCCGATGTTAAAAGTAGCCCCTTTAATATCGAGTGCACTGAACTCAACAGCATCAATACCCGGAGCATCCAGCGCCAGAGATGATAAAGAAATATCACCTGAAATCCTGGGTTGAGTTAACACTCGCTGCGCCTCTGCCTGCAAACGCAGAGTGACTGGCGAACGCAGTACCAGAGAATCCTCGCCAATGGCGACGCTCAACTCGCGCAGAGTAACATTGAGTGTCAGAGGTGTTGCCTCATCGCTTGCCGAGTTGAACAGGCCCGTCGATAACTCACTCAGTTCAACCGTGACCGCCAGCCCCGATTGCTGCCATTGAATCAGGTCATCGGTCAGTGAGATGTCATCAACGCGCAGTGACCAGCCTTCAGGTAGCGGCCCTGACGTGCCGGCTTGATCGTCCTCTTTATTATCTTTTTCGCTCTCCTTTTCACTCTCTGCAGTGGGCTGGGCTTCTGTTTCAGCCTGGTCTGAGCCCGGCAACATGATGCCCGCCAGAGACAGCCCGTCTTCGGATTGTTTGCCGCGAAACTTTAAGCCGCTCACACCCACTGACTGGATATGAATTGTCTGTTCCAGAAGAGCAGAAAGATTAACGTTAATGCCGATAAAATCAGCGCCAACTTCTGCCTCAGAATCCTTCACAGGATAAGAAGCTTTGACGTCGCGCAGTTCAACTTCGCCAGTAAAAGGAGATAATGTCCAACCACCTATTAAAAGTGACTGACCTTCCCCCTGCTCTGCATACCATTGTTCGATGTAGCGCAGTGCGAAAAATGGTGTCGCAACAAAAACCAGAACATAAACCGTGACGAGCACAGTCACCAGTATCAGTGGCAGCTTCACCCACAGAGGCGTTTTAGCTCGATGACGAACATGGCGAGGATATTTTTTCTGCGCTTTAGCCGGCGACTTTTTGCTGTCATTCATAGTGCGTCGTGATTGCTCCAGAGCGCGTCTCTGAGGCCGCTTGCTCTTTCTGTTCTGCTATTTAATGCCTGCTGCCAGCAGGCGTTACCCACGCGACACCAGAATTGTTTTTTTGCTCGGGTAATGGCGGTATACACCAGTTCCCGGGTGATGACTTGCTGCCACTTTTCGGGTAGCAACAGCATGACGGCCGAAAACTCAGATCCCTGACTCTTGTGTACCGTCATAGCAAACGCTGTCTCATGGTTGGGCAAACGTCCGGGCGACAGGAAGCGCAAACCGCCCTCTGCGTCGCGGAACACAACCCGTTCCAGCCCTTCGTGCCGTAGCATAATACCGATGTCACCATTGTACAGGCCCACATCGTAATCATTGCGGGTAATCATGATTGCCCGGCCTGGATACCATAGCTGGCTCGTGTCCGCTAAAAGGCCAGCCCTGTTAAGCAGACGTTCAATTCTGCGATTAGTTTCTTCAACGCCGACAGGGCCACTGCGCAATGCGACCAATACCTGAAACTGATCAAAGGCTTCGAGAATCCATTCGGGCGATCCACCTTCCTTTACCAGACTGCAGTATTGCTGATACCCGTCGATGACGTGCGACTGCCAGTCATCCGCATCCAGAGGCAGGCGCTGTGCATCAGGGAAGGCCGTATCATCCAGTACCGCATCTGCCTGTTGCATGTCTCCGTCATTCACCGCCCGGGCGAGGGCTCCAATCCCACTGTGTTCACCAAACCTGTGCGACTTACGCAGTTGTACCATGGCATTCTGCATGATCGAACATTCTGGCTCGATGACAGCGCTCATATCATAACCGGTCAGAGCACCCAGTCGCGCTGCAAAAGCTTCGGTAATACCGTGTTCTGTTCCGGCATCACACAAATCCGCCAGTACACTCCCCGCCTCAACAGAGGCCAACTGATCGCGGTCACCGAGAAGTATCAAGCGGGTTTCAGGTGCCAATGCACTCAAGACATGGGCCATCATGGGTAAGTCGATCATGGATGCTTCATCAACCACAATGCAATCGTATGGAAGATACCGTTCACTATGATAGCGAAATCCGCGTGGGCTCCAGCCCAGCAAGCGATGCAAGGTAAAACTGATGGATGGAATACCGTCAGCGTGCGGCAATCCACCGCGTTCACGCGCTTGTCGGATCGATTCGGTCATGCGTGCAGCCGCTTTACCGGTCGGTGCGGCCAAGGCGATCCTGAGGTCGGGATTTTCACTTAGCAAAGCGCTGAGCAGGCGAGTCACTGTGGTCGTTTTTCCGGTACCCGGCCCACCCGTAATCACGCAAAATGGTTGTACACAGGCCGTTGCCGCCGCAATCGCCTGCCAGTCAATGTCGGCCTCAGGCGCAGGAAATAATTTACGCAGCGTCGTTGCCAACGCCTTACTGGCAGCGACACCTTCGGCGCTGACGCGCTGTCGGATCTGTTGAAGCACCGACTGCTCGTAACGGAAATACCGGTTAAGGTATACCCGCTCCCCTTCCACAACCAACAAGGCTGACACATCGTCTGTCTCTGAACTGGCGACAGCGACCGTCTTACACCGCATGAGTTGTTCTGTGTTAGGAATCTGCTCAGCAGGCAAGGCCAACGCTTTTGGCCACGCCGATAACTCCAGACATACCTGTCCACGGCCCAGTACATAACTGACTGCACAAGCCGTTAGCATCAACGCCTGTTGCTCCTGAGCAGACGTTACACCATGCCCCGCTTCCCACTGCACGGCCTGACGGGCGAGCTGATAATCAATCGGGCGGATCAGTTCATTATCCGACCAGACTTCCAGATAATTGATGCTCATTGACTGACCTCCTCAGTCTGCTCCGGCAAAATCGCTTTGCGCCACTGGCGCAGGGATTCCACACTCGCCGGAGTAAAGCAGACGCCTGCGTCTGGATCTGTATTCTGGTCATTTGCCGTAAAATGGCTACCCATACCGCGAAGATAAAAATACACACTGCCTCCCAGGTGTTTCGCAGGCTGGTAATCAGGAAGGCGGCGGCTAAGCAATTGATCGAGGGCCAGCATATAAATCCAGGACTGGAGATCGTATTTATGGTCACGCATCGAATCACGCAATGCCGCCGGAACGTAATGACGCCAATGATCCCCCAGATGGTTGGATTTATAATCGGCAACGTAATAACGCCCCTGCCATTCAAAAATAAGGTCGATAAAACCTTTTAAATATCCCGTCAGTGGTTCAAAACTGAAACGCTGATCGCCGCCCAGCAAGGCATCAATATCAGAAGCCGAAAGCTGACCTACGGGTAAGTAGAACTCCATTTCATCTAAGCGTGATGCTGGCTTAATATCCTTAAGAGTGAGATTTGTATCGTAAAGCGCGAGAGGCTGACTAACGATATTTTCGATCCAGTCGGCCACCGCCTCGACCGGTTGCTCCTGCAGGCCATAGAGATTCAGCTGCTCTTTGCACACTTGCTGCAAAGCTTCTTTGTCGTGGAAATCCCAGTGTTCGAAAATTGCGTGCAAACAGGTGCCGGGGTTGGCGCCTTTCGGGAACCGCAATGGTAAAGGAAGTTCTTCATCGGATATTGAACGAGGCTCATTAACGCCTGCCTCCCAGTCAAAATAATGACCAAGATCTGCGGCCGCCGCCTCGGCACTGTGGGCAGAAGAATTAACAGAGTGTGCCGCCAATTGACTGTAACTACCCACACGCCAGTGATCACGCCACTGTGCATGATTGATTGCCGGAGCGACCGGTGGCGGTGGAACATCAAGTTCCGCCTGACCAGCAATCCGCCACTCTGGCATTTCACCAATAAACATCCCGTTAATTTCTACCGCAGAGATATCAGTCACACGCCCACCGTTACTCAGCAACTCTCCCAAAGCAGAATCAAGCCAGATAGGTGCTCGCTTATTTTTGGGGCCGGCCTGCACGTTTGCCAGCCACATATAGCATCCGAATTTAGCTCGGGTCAGCGCAACGTACAAAAGGCGCATCTGTTCAGCCAGAGTATCGCGCGCCTGCAGTTCTTTCGCGCTGTCATCCGGCGCAAGGTCACGCACCAACTCTCTGCCATTAAAATAAATCGTCTCAGTATTCTGACGTCTGGGCCTGGCACTGTCCGACCAGAGATACGGCAAAAATACGAAGGGGTATTCAAGGCCTTTGGATTTATGAATGGTGACGATATTAACCAATCGAGAGTCTGTTTCGAGACGCAACTGAGCTTCTTCCCCACGATCGGAGTCAGGGTCTATACGCTCACTGAACCAACGAATCAGCGCTTGATGGCCACGTAACTTCCGACTTTGGGCCTGAAGCATTTCTCCCAGGTGGAGAATGTTTGTCAGCGCACGTTCGCCGTTTTCCATTTTACGCAGACGCACCGCACGCTCGTCGTCTTCGAGCCATTGCATCAGCATCGCCATCACACCACGGCGCTGCCAGATCTGATGGTAATCGTGCATGCTGGCAAGCTGTGACTCCCAGGTATTTTCATCATCCTGCATCTGCACCAGATCGACTGCGGTAGCGCCCCAGGTTGGGGTAGCAATTGCGCGACGTACGCTGGCTTCGTTACCCGGATGCGCAATCGCCTCAAGCATGGCTAAAAGATCCCACGCTTCAACGGAATCGAGCACGCTGTCGCGCGTCAGATAGACACTACCGATACCCTCTTGTGTTAACGCATCACGAATCACTTTTGCTTGCGTTCGAGAGAACACCAGTACCGCAATGTCGCCCGCCTCTACCGGCTTTCCGGCCGTATTTTTCTTGCCGTTGATCGGGTAACTGGCGGCACCTGACATAAGTGCGCCAATCTGAGATGCACACTCAGCCGCGATTCTTTGCTGAGCTTCGGTCTTCGATTCTTCAGAGTCATCAGCGACCCAGAGCTGCAGTGCTTCGGTCGGGATATTCTGCTGCCACTGCGGCGCTTTTTTATCATGATGACCTCCGGCCTGAACCGGATAAAACTGAATCGCGTCATCAAAGACAAAAGGCTTATCGTGGTTCTGCCACAGCGCGTTCACGGCGTGAATCAAGCGGCTATCACTGCGATAGTTGGTGTCCAGTGTAAAGCGGCGACTCTCATCTACCCGTTGACTGGCAGCCATGTAGGTAAAGATATCACCGCCGCGAAATCCATAAATCGCCTGTTTTGGATCACCGATCATGATCAGACCATGCTTACCAGAGGCATCATTTTCTGCATCACCACGATCAGGATCGGTGGCCTGATAAATACGGCTGAAAATTCGATACTGAACCGGATCGGTATCCTGAAATTCATCGATCATCGCTATCGGATGCAACCGACGAATCTGCGCCGCCAGCTCTTCGCCCTGCTCAGAGTGCAGCGCATTATCCAGAAGGCGTTGCAGATCATTACTGGTGACGACAGCAGCCTGCTCAAGCAGGTCAATGTAGCGATCGTAAATCGAGCGAAACCATGTCAGCTCCTGAGACTGACGGAGCGTTTGCTCAAGCTCAAGCAGCTCATCAATTTTGTCAAATAACTTATGTCGTGGCGGCTCACCCGTTTTGGTTTTTTCAGTCAGCATCGCTGAGCCAAAGCGACTCAGGTTTGCTGGCAAAGGTAATGCCTGACCAGCCGCAAAGTAGTCGCCCGCCTGCTTCATCCAGTTCGGAAAGTTTTTACTGCTGTAGCTGCGTTTATCAATATCGGCTGACGTGATCTCTTTAACGATGTTGTCGTGGCCGAGGAAAAACCAAAGGTTTTTAGCGTCTTCGAACGTCTGCTTTAAGCGATTCCAAAGAGTCTCGAAATCCTCTTTGATATCGGGTTTGGTGCGCACCCCCGGTTTGTTCATCCAGCTACGAAAATATCTGAACAAAGCATCAGGAGACGAAAAGTCCCGGGTCATAAACTCAAGGACGTCACGATGTTGCGGGTAACATAGCTGACGCCAGATATCCTCACACGCACGACGTAAATACTCTTCACCCTCGACTTCGAGTGCCTGGTTAAAAGCAACACCACTGTCGAATGCATAGCGTTTCAGCATCTGAGCGCAGAACTTGTGAATCGTGCAGATAGAAGATTCATCCATCTGCGCAAGATTCAGCTGCAACCAGGTCTGTAGCTCTTTAATAGAGGAGTCCCCCACCCAACGCTTAATGTCAGCATCAGGCATCTCACCTTGCTCGCCAGCTAATAAGTTCTCAAAGGCGTCGCGCAAACCTGCACGTATCCGTCCGCGTAATTCTTCAGCGGCAGCGTTGGTAAAGGTCACTACCAGAATCTGTGTGCAGTCGAGGCGCTGACTGATACCGTGGCCCAGTACGGCACGGCGATATAACTGATTAATCGTGTAGGTTTTACCTGTCCCGGCACTGGCTTCAATCAGTGACTGGCCATACAGTGGAAACGTATGAAGGTCGAGTTTGTTCATGCGCCCGCCTCCTGATTTGATGACTGCTGTAAGTACTGTTCTGGCAACGCCCAGATCCAGCGATGGATTTCTAACCAGTCATCCAGACCACCAGCCAGTAGCGTTGCAGCGAGGTCGGGATGACATCGCTGCATAGCCGTTCGGTTAAATTCTGAAAACTCACTTTCGGCCTGTTTCTTAACGGTATCCATTCGCTTCGCTTCATCAGCTCGCAATAATGCCCACTGGACTCCGGGCAGCGCGGTCTGAGGCGAGGTCCAGCTGGAAAAATAGTGCATCAGGCACTGCTGTACGTAATGAATAGCCTCTTCCTGGGAAGGAGCATTAAATATGATTTCTTCAGATTTCTTTTTACCACCAACAATCACCGCCATATCGACCAGCCCGGGTTGTGCAGCGATGGCAAATACGAAATCGAGCCATAAATTCAGTAGATGTTCACCACGAAGGTCACCCGCCCGCCAGTACACCAGCTGATGATTCCAGCATTGTGCATACTCACCACTGATCTCAACGGTGCTGCTATTTACGTCAGTGGCTTGCGGGTCACTCACAACTAAGGTCAGAGCGCCGCTGTCGGCGTCCCCTGAGATAAAGCGTTTAACATCAGCGAGTAAAGGGGCTAATTCCTGCTCTACGCGGCTTACGTAAATATCGCCCAAGGCATTCACAGGAAGGCTACCTAAGGCCTGTTCCCGATACGTAAAGTCAGGAATTTCTGCAGACACGTTTGCTAACTGATCCTGCATCCAGCGATGTTTAAGCAGGCTGTTTTCCAGTGCATCAGGCTGAAAGATTTCTTCATTACGGGATTGCGTCATGTACAGGTCAGGCTGTAGCTTCAGCCTGCGTTTCAGAAAGAAACCTGCGGGCTTCAGCAGGGATTCTTTGATGTCGCTCCAGAGTATCTGCTTGCGGCTAAAACCTTCGGGGATCGCTACTGGCTCTGAGTAAAATGGTCGGTTTTTCGTATTGCTGTGATCGGCATTAGCAACGTCTGCCCAAAGTTTATGATAGCCCGCAACGGCATTGCTCTGCTCGGATTCATTCTCTTTCTCAGGCTCATAAGTACGGCGGTTGAACGGCTGCAGTGGAAGCTCTTCAATCAACCAGTCACGTAGTCTTTCACGGCTGTCACGCGCGGGGAGCTTCTCGTCTCCTTCGAGGCAATACGCATCACCGACATAATCCATTAATTCACTGACCAGTACCGACGGCTGCAATTCATGGTTTTCACGAGCGTCGCGCCCGCGATAGCTTATGTAAAATCTATCCTGAGCCGAGCACAGTGCTTCAAGAACAAGATAACGGTCATCTTCTCGTCGGGAACGATCACCACGCCGTGCGCGCCCCTGCACCATTAAATCAAACCCCACCGGAGTGACCTGGCGCGGATAATCCTGATCGTTCATGCCCAAAAGACATACCGCTTTAAACGGGATGGATCGCATCGGCATTAACGTACAGAAATTCACCGGACCTGCAAGAAAACGCTGCCACCCCCCTTGCTGCCCCAGATGCTCTTGAAACCAGCTACGTACAACAAGAGGCGACAGAGTGTCATCGTAGGCTGCATCATTCAGTTCTTCAGACCAACGCTGAATTGCATCACGTACACGCTGCAACTGAACTCCTTCATCCAGATCAGGCTCGTAGAAGTCATCCAGTAATTCAGGAATAGCCAGCATCCATTCGTCTACAGAATGCGCTTCAGACTGAAATTCACGCCAATGATCAAGCGTTTCGATAAGCTGGATCAACTGGCCAAGAAGTTCGGCAGCGCCGCCTTCGACACCAAAGACAGGCCAATCATCGCCCTGATGCGCGGTGGCATCTGTAGGCAGCATTAACCCCAGTAATAACTGGCGTAGCCCTTTGCGCCAACTGTTCTGGCTGAACTCAGGAAAGCCGAGAGCACTGCGATGATCACCGTCTAACCCCCAACGCACTCCCGCCTGATTCAGCCACTCCCTTAAACCCTCAAGGTCGCCTTCTTCGATACTGAAACGACGACGAATGGCCGGAACATCCAACCAATCAAGGACATCGGTCAGCTGTATCCGGCTATCGAACAGACTCATCAATGACACCACGCTATCAAGCAGCGGGTTCTCCTGTACCTGAGACTGATCGGCTATCGCCCAGGGAATTCGATGGCCTTCGGGAGCGCTGGCGAATACAGCATCAATATAAGGGGCGTACTGATCTATATCCGGCACCATAACCACAACGTCACGGGGCTTAAGCGATGGATTTTCGTTAAACCAGAATAAAAGCTGATCATGCAGTCGCTGAACTTCCCGCAGTGGGCTGTGGCCAGAGACTATCCGCAGGCTTGCATCGTCTTTGGGTATTGATGATTTAAACAGGCTGTTTTTCAGGGCTTGCGGCTGGTAAGCCGGCAATTGGCGGTCGTGCAGATCTAGCAGATCCGCCTGAATATGCTTTAACAGGCTGGTACGCTCGATGTCCGCAAATGCTTCGATATCCTGTAAGCGCCCTTCATCTGACGTCTCGTGAACGAGGGTAAGAAAGTCTTTGCCCAGACGTCCCCAGCTGGCCAGCAATGGGTTGCCGCGCTCCAGATAGCTTTCTGCGTCTGGATTGGTTTTCAGAATCCAGGCTCTCTGGCGATCGCTGACGATATCGCCCCAGAAATTACGACAAGGATTCAACAGAAAAAAGTGCACATCAATATGACCGGAAATTGCGTTAAGCACATCCCAGTAGCCGCCGGGCAATGCCGCAATACCAAAAACAAATAATCGCTTCGGCATGGCCTTTAAGCGATCACCATTTTCAGCCACGATCGATTCTAACGAGGTCGTTAGTCGGGCACGGTGCTCCAGGCTATTGCCCAGCCGTTGACTGTCAGCCACCAGCGCTCGCCAGACAAGCGGTTGCCACGGGTGGACGGAAACGTCGCTGTCATCAATCTCATCAACGCCCTTCTCCCAATTCAGTAGCCAGTCAGGACGGTAGACAAGGTATTGGTCAAAAACGTCCGCGACTTTATGTGCCAGCTCATAACAACGCAGGCCGTCGGGATCATTGTCGAGATAGCGGGCAATACCTTCGCACTGAGGTTCGCCTTTCATGCCGGGCAGCAGCCGCATGAGCTTCCACGCCATGGCCTGCTTCTCAAAGTGAGATCGCTCTGGCAATTCGGGCTTGAGTGTATTGAATACTTTCCAGACATAGGCCGATGGCAGAGGAAAATCGACCTGAGCTGCAACACCCAGACCATCCGCAAGCTGGAGCTTCAACCAATGCGCCATACCCTGTGATTGCACCAGAATCTGCTCTGCGTCGAATACGCCCGGCGGGTTCTGACGAATTTCGTTCAGTAGAAGCTCTTTTAGAATTTCCAGATCATTGGAGTGGTGTAAGCGGAACATGGCGTCCTTGTCTGTCTGAGTGACTGAGAACAAGGCGATAGTGTAACAGGTTGGAAGGCTTGTAGTGGTCTGTAATCAGAGGCCAGATAACAAAAAAAGCCACTCAATTGAGTGGCTTTCTTTAGTGCTTAAGGCTGAGATTACTCAGCAGCGGCAGTCGCTGCGTCATCAATCTCATCAGCAGCATCTTCTGCCGCGTCTTCAGTGGCTTCACCAGCGTCTTCAGCAGCTGACGCAACACCTTCGGCAGCTTCTTCAGCTGCAGATTCATCAGTGAACGCGTCTTCAACAGCTGCGGCAGTTTCTTCTGCTGCGTCTTCAGCGGCGTTCATAGCATCTTCAGTTTTATCGCTCACTGCTTCTGCCATTTCTTCCGCTTCTGCAGCTGCGGTGTCTGCAGTTTCTTCCGCTTTTTCACAGCCTGCGAGAGTCAAGCCAAACATCAGAGCCAGAGTAGCAAGAGTAATACGTTTCATAGTGATATCCTTAAGGTAATGAATGAGTAACCTTACATACGTTGGCAGGACCTGGCAGAAATAGTTCTTATTAATTTTAAATCAATGTTTAGACAACAGTCGGTGTCGATCCGAAAATGCTCGGTTCTGACTTGTCGCGACCTCTGGGCTGACAAGCTCTCCCCGATAGACATTCAGGCCGTTTAAAAGATTTGAATCTGCGACCAGTGCTTCTTTAACACCATGGTTCGCAAGCGCAAGAATAAACGACAGCGTCGCGTTGTTGAGTGCCAATGTCGAGGTTCGCGCAACAGCGCCCGGCATATTGGCGACGCAATAGTGAACGACGTTTTCCTCGATAAATACCGGTGACTCATGCGTCGTTGGGCGGGATGTTTCTGCACAGCCGCCCTGATCAATAGCGACATCCACGATAACAGAGCCTCGCTTCATAGAATGCAGATGACTGTGTTTAATCAGTTTAGGCGCGGATGCCCCGGGAAGTAGCACAGCACCAACGATGAGGTCAGCCCGGGCCAGGTGCTCATCAAGGGCCGTCCGCGTTGAATACACCGTACTTATTCTGTTGCCGTATTGAGAATCGAGTTCGCGCAA
>NZ_DFQB01000038.1:0-34495 GCF_002377545.1 Thalassolituus sp. UBA3500
TGATGTAATCTCAAAAACGGATTATATAAACGCTCCTGCCCCATGGTCATAACAGGCATATCGTTAGGTTCCGTCTCTGCAACCGACGCCTGCCAATCACTGGCATCGTTATTCTCTGGTTCACGCGTTAATGCAAAGGCCAGATTATTCTTCATGTAGTCGTGCCCGGGATACAACAGAGTATCGTCAGGCAGCGGCATAAGCTGTGACACAAATGAATCGTACATTTCGTCAACGTCACCACCATTTCGACAGTTTCCTGCGCAGGCATTGAATAACGTATCACCTGAAAAAAGGACTGGTGTTCCGCCATTGTTTTCGGGTTTTACAAGCAAGCATAAATGTACCGGCGTATGACCAGGAGTAAAAAGAACGTGAAGCCTGAGCGAACCCAATTCAATCAGGTCACCGGCAATCACTCCCCGATCAACATTGGGTATTTTGGCGATCGCGTTTTTGTGCGCAATAACTTCCGCGCCCGTGGCCGCCACAACCGCAGGATTACCCTCGACATGATCATGATGCTCGTGCGTATTAATAATATATTTGATGGTGTAACCCTGCTCTTCTGCCAGGGCCACCATCGCATCACCATCCAAAGGGTCCAGAGCAATGGCTTGTCGAGTTTCTTCACAACCAATCAGGTAATTGAAATTACGTAACGGGTTGTTCATGTAACGTCGAAAAACTTCCACATTCACCTCTTACCAGTACACAGTGTCCTGAATATCGTCGTCTGCTTCAGACTCTTTAATGAAGTGACTGTTCAATAAATTAATCATTTCTTCTGAGCGCGCTTCCAGCTCTTCGTCAGAATAGGCTTCTGCAGGACTGTGCCCCCAGACTGGCCCGGGCCAGGCAGGATCAGTTTTGAATCGCGCAATATGATGAACATGCAACTGAGCAACAACGTTCCCCAGAGCGGCAATGTTCATAGAGTCAGACCCGAAGTGATCTGCCATCTTCTCTGCAACAAATGCAGATTCTTCCATCAACTGAAGGCGATCGTCTTTCTTCAGGTGGTAATACTCGAAAACGTTAGAGCGGGAAGGCACCAGAATCAACCAAGGGTAGCGGCGATCCTTCATCATCAGTACTTTGCACAAAGGCAAGCGGCCCAAATACAGTGTATCGGCTTGCAGGCGTTCATCTAAGCGGAACATAATCTCTCCTGTTTATTGTTTTCATGATAAATCGCCATGCGCGCAAGGTCACTAGGGCACCTCTAAATAATGCAGTCACGCAGCGCGTGAGTGCTATAGTGCTTCAAATCGCGGCGTTGATCGAAGGTAATGACGAGTCCTTGGCGAGATCAACTACAAAGAGATGAAATGCCTACAGATCACGCCCTTCGGGGCTTTCATAATTGCATTAATCAGAGGTGCCCTGGAGGTTCGCTATAAATGCACGAATTCATTGCTCTTCCGGCCATAAACGCCATTCCGAAAGACCAGTGGGATGCAGTTTTGCCAGCCAATGCCGGGCCATTCCTGCGCTACGACTTCTTACATGCTCTGGAGTCCAGCGGCTCAGTGTCAGCAGACACCGGCTGGACACCGTGCCACCTGATCAGCCTTGATGACACAGGGGCTCCCTGTCTTGCTCTCCCTGCCTATATTAAAGACCACAGTTACGGCGAGTACGTATTCGACTGGCAATGGGCAGAGGCCTACGCCAGTTATGGCATGCAGTATTACCCTAAGCTACTTATTGGCGTTCCTTTCACGCCCGTTCCAGGGCCACGATGGTTGAGTACTAATTCAGTAGATCGCGAAAGTCTGGCTCAGGGGTTATCGGAGTTTTGCACAAGCAAGGGGCTGAGTGGCTGGCACATGAACTTTCCCGCGGAAGAACTGGCTCCGAATACAGACGCATCAGAACGTAAAGGGTGTCAGTTTATATGGAGAAACAACGACTTCAGATCCTTCGACGAGTTTCTGGCAACATTCGCAAGCCGTAAACGTAAGAACCTGCTTAAAGAGCGTCGCCGTATATCTGAACAAGGAATCAAAGTTTCGCGCCTTCAGGGAGAAAGAATTACCCCTGAGATGATTGATATCTTCTATCACTGCTACTGCGACACCTACTACCGCAGACGCTCTCATCCTTACCTTACGCCCAGTTTCTTTCACCAACTCCGTGAGACCATGGCAGATTCGATGATGTTGGTACTCGCAGAAGACGAAGAAGGCCCATGCGCTGCCGCCCTTTGTTTCTTCGACGATAACGCACTTTATGGCCGCTACTGGGGTTGTCTACGCGACTACGATGCCTTGCATTTCGAGGCCTGCTATTACCAGGGGATTGAGTTCTGCATCGAGAAGAACCTGGGTATGTTTAACCCGGGCACTCAGGGAGAACACAAGATCAGCCGTGGCTTCGCCCCCGAGTTCACACGAAGCTACCATTGGCTCGCACATCCGGAATTTCACGACGCTATTGGCAGATTTACACGTGAAGAAGCGGCGTACATTGAAGAATATGCCACTGCCGCCTCAGAAAGACTGCCGTTCAGGCGGGATTGATCTGGCTGTCTCATCCCAGCTTTGCTATAACCCCACCCGGAGGTAATTATCATGGCTATGAGAGCATACAAAGTTCAGGACATTGTTGTATTCGCATCACGCGGTACCGAAGCGAAACTTCTGGCTGCGCCCGAACTACGCCCAGCGGAAGAATGGCGCGAAGACGTTGCAGCCTGGGTAGCACTGCGCGCAGAACGAGCACCAGAGTTAGATGACAAGGTCGCGTCCGAACGCACATCCCCTTACATTTACGAGCCTGAATAGACTACCAGTGATGCGGAAGCCCTTTTGTCTGTATCAAGGCAGCGATATCCATCATTAAGGCAATCGACACATGCACCATCACACCGCCCCAGATGGATCGCGACATCAAAGCTAGAACCCCGAGAAAAAAGCCGAAAAGAATCGCGCCAAAAGACTCCGGCCAAAGCTTCGGAAAGTGCAGCATCAAGTACGGCAAACACATCACCGCAATCGACAGACTACCGAACTGGCGCTTGAGTCCATTGACCAGATACCCCCTGAAAAAGAACTCGACAGCAATAAATTGCAAAACGTAGATCACTTCCCAACTTAACAGATCGAACCAGCTTCGATGTGCGCGGTTATAGAAGGGATAATGTTTCGAAAAGTCATCACCAAAACTGGCGATAATGGCAAAGATCATAATGGGCGAGGCTAACAGGACGTAACCACGCCAGTGATGGTGCACACTTCCCCACTGCCACCCGTATTCACGCAATGAATCTTTAAACCAGAACCGAATAGCAAGCATCGGAATGATCAGAAATCCAAGCAGGTTAATGCTGCCCCACCAGATATATCCCAGTAGCTCCCGATATTCGTAACGATGATAGTCACGATATATCGAGGGGTCAGACATTACGTCTGAACACCACTTCACCAGTGCGGTCAGGTTACTGCTGTACTTTCCGTAATGCACCAAAAGCAGACACACACAGGCGATACCGATAATCTGCCAGACACGGATGCGTTCTTTCGCTTCTTCGGCAAGCGATAAACCAGCCGGTTTACGCTCTTCGTCAATTGCATTCAGTTGACTAAAAAGAAAATCCGGTCTCAGCCAGTGTAAAAATCCCATGAATTTGATCCGTTGGTGACTTCAGTAACGCCAGCAGGCAGGCTGAAGTAAGTCATTAAATTCCGCCACAGTTCGCGTGTAGATGCCGTCGTCCATCGTGATATATCGACTTTCTGTCCGTTCAGTAAGGCATCTGTCATCCGGTCTGCTGCATCGTCAACATCGCCCGGCGTATATCGACAGCAGTCTGGGTACTGTTCGCGGTAACACAAAGCGTCAGGCACGACAGGAATTGCGCCAGCACTCACAGCTTCAATCATCGACAGCCCCTGAAACTCATGATCTGCGGTGCTGACAACTACTTGAGCACGCTTCAGCAAAGCTTCATATTCAACGCGCGGAACCATACCGTCGGCAATGATGCAATCCGCATAGCGTGTACGTATGCGCGACAGTTCCACTGGCACTTTACTGGGCCTTGGGCCCAACAATGCCAGCTGAAAATCGATATCTCGTGACCCGACCGCATCAAGCAACGCCTCGAAACGATCGGGCCGTTTGTCATATTCCCAGCGGTGATTCCAGAGAATCACAGGCGTCGAGTCTATTTTCTCTGGAGTCGTATCGATAGTTACTGTATCGATATTTACTGTATCGACAGGGACAGGTAAAACCGAGCTCTTCGCTCGTAACTGATCAACAACATTGTCGGGGACGGCGTCCGGTAACTTACGCAGAAGCTCTGCGACTCCTTGCAACATAGACTCGAGATTAAAGCGCGAATTAAACAAACAACGCTCAGAGGCCAAGGCCCCGTACAACTGAACCATCTGTGGGTCAATCGACGAGTGCTGACGGTCACCCACTGGGTAAGCAAACTGATTCTCGTGAAAATACAAAGTCACAGGAGTACCTGCGAGTTCTGGGTGCAGCCCTTTGATGGTGGCAATATCCACCATGGATGTTGCGAGAATATGATGAGGGCATTCTTGCCGGAGCGCGTCCCGGAATTCTGCCATCCACGACAACGGGTTACCCCGGATACGCCAGCGGAAGTAGCGGCCAGGAAGTTCGAAGATACGAAAGCGCACCGGCAAGTCCTGCTGATTCGATAGCCAGTTAACCCAGCTGGCGTGGCTTTCGGAACGATAGGCTGACAGTAGCCAGACCAGAGGACGTTCAGGCATTGAGTCAGATCGCCATTCGAGAGCGGTCGCGCTCCTGTTTGGCAGAGTCGGACGCCTGATTGATTTCCGACAAGCGTTTTTCGAGTCCGGAGATATTCTCTCGTTGCTGGCGTATCTGCTCGTTATAACGGTCTGCGCCGGTTTTCATCTCATCAACGATCGCCTGGGCCCGGTTACGGGCATTCGGGCCTGCAAGAGACTTGGCCAACTCAGATTTTTCTTTGATCATGCGCTCGCGTTCATTCTGAAGATCGGTGAGCTTCTTCTTCGCATTTTTCAGATCACGCTGCACGCGAATCCGGTCATTGTTCCGTGATAACTCATCAGCCATACCTTGCAACTCGGCTTCCGAGGCGCCTCGTGACGGCTTACTGGTATCAACCTGACGTTCTTCCTTCACCGAGTATTCTGACGGGCATGGCGTCTGTGAAAACAGGGTCTCGCCCGCTGCTGATTTACAGACATAAACTTTCCCCGCGTGTACCGGCAGAGCAGCCGAAAACACGACCATACCGACCAGTAATAAAAAACCACGCATATTAAGACTCCTTGTTATCAGAAATGATGGCGAAAAGGCCCGGATTCGCCCTGCGCTAACCTGTGGAGTGACTATACTTTAAAGCGGATTGTACTTTCTACCACGGAGCAGGCATGCCTCAGCCCACCCCCAATATCCCCGAAGCCCCTTCAGGTGATCACTGGCTTTTACAAAAATACGCTCTGGATCAGCACGCGATCGTAGCCGTTACTGACAAACAAGGCCGCATTCAATACGTGAATGATCTGTTCTGCGACATCAGCGGCTACGAGCGCGAGGAGTTAATTGGCCGTACACACCACATCGTCAACTCAGGCCATCACAGTAGCCAGTTCTTCGAAGAAATGTTCGAAACACTGGCTGATAGAGACATCTGGCGTGGCGAGATCTGCAATCGTACTAAGACCGGCGAGCTTTACTGGGTAGAAACCACCATTTCGACCCAGCGAGATGACCAAGGCGACATAACGGGCTACGTCGCATTGCGCACCGATGTCACAGACCAGCACCGCACCCTGGACGCCATGCGCCGCTTGCACGAGATTACCTCTGATCGCCAGGCAACCATCAACACTAAGGCAGAGCGAATTCTTGGTCTGGGCTGCGAGATATTCAACCTGCCCATAGGCATCATCAGTCACATCAGTGACGAGCACTACACGGTTCGTTTCACCCTGAACCCTGATAATGCTCTTAAGCCAGGTGACAGCTTTGAACTGGGCAACACCTACTGCTCTGAAACCATAGGCGGTTGCCACGCCGTCGCGCATCACCATGTTGGAGACAGCGACACCCAGCATCATCCTGCTTACGCCAATTTCGGCCTTGAGTCGTACCTTGCTGCCCCACTGTTTCTGAAGGACAAGCTTTACGGCACAATCAATTTTTCAGGGCCAGAAGCGCGCTCACGGGCATTCAGCACCGGCGAGATTGAGCTCATACAACTGTTCGCGAAGTGGATCGGGGACGAACTCGCACGGGAAGAAACCGACAATGCGCTTGAACGTGAGCGCCTGTTGCTGGATGCCGTCAGTAAACAAGCGCGTATTGGCGGCTGGGAGCTCGACCTCAAAACAGAAAGTCTCTACTGGACGCCAGTCACCCGCTTGATTCATGAAGTCGATGACGACTTTATCCCGACCGTGAAGAACGGCATCGATTTTTACGACGGCGATGAAGCCAAAGAGAGTCTGCGTATCGCTATTGCAGACGCCATAGAGAAAGGCCAGAACTGGGATCTTGAGCTACCACTGAAAACCGCCAAAGGCCGACGGATATGGGCCCGCGCTCTGGGTACACCCGTGATGGTCGATGGTACCTGCACTCGCCTACTCGGATCATTTCAGGACATCACTGAAGAACGTGAACAGGAAGCAGAGAAGCGTGAGGAAGCCCAGCGCAATCAGCTGATGATTGAGTCAACCGCGGTCGGCTTCTGGGACTGGAACATCAAGACTGGAGAAACGTCGTTCAGTGAGCGCTGGGCCAATATTATTGGCTACACGCTCGACGAGTTGGCACCAGTATCTATCGACACCTGGCTGGATGCTTGCCACCCGGACGATCTGGAACGCTCAGGCGAGCTTCTTCAACAGCACTGGGAAGGCACACTGGATCGCTATGAATGCGAAGCCAGAATGAAACACAAAGATGGTCGCTGGATCTGGGTCCACGACACGGGTCGAGTCGTTGAATGGGACGAGGACGGAAAACCACTGCGCATGATTGGTACCCACCTCGACATCACAGAGAACAAGCTCGCACAGACCGAAATCAATATCAGTCATCAACGCATTCAACTGGCGACGGAGTCAGCTGGCATTTGCATCTGGGAGCATAACCTGGCTACCGGAGAAATGACCTGGGATGCCGGGATGCGGGAGCTGTACGCTATCGACCCTGATGTTGCCCCGCCGAACATCAGAGAATGGGAATCCTATATTCATCCAGAAGACCACGACTGGGTTGTCACGCGCCTCAAAGACGCTATTCGGCACAGCAAACCTTTCGACTACGAATTCAGAATCGTGCGCGCGGATGGAAAAGAGCGTCACGTTCGAACGGCTGCAGTCATTCTTGACGACGATCATACGCAGGGGTCCCGGATTGTCGGAATGACCAGCGATGTGACCCAACAGAAAGAGAATGAGCTTGCATTATTAGCCGCAAAGCGAGAGGCAGAAAGCGCAGCACGCACCAAAAGCGACTTCCTCGCGACCATGAGTCATGAGATCCGTACGCCAATGAATGGCGTTCTTGGTATGCTCAACCTCCTGAAAGATACTCCACTCACAGACGATCAGCTTAACCGGATACGCATTGCGCAAAACAGTGCGCAGTCTCTGCTTACACTGATTAACGACATCCTCGACTTTTCAAAAATCGAAGCGAATAAGCTTGAACTTGAATCCATTGAATTTGAGCTTAACGGTGTACTGACAGCCGCTACAGAATCGCTGGCCAGCCAGGCCGAAACAAAAGCCGTGGAGCTATTGGTCGATACTTCAAAACTGCACACCAATACCGTGATCGGCGACCCTGGGCGGGTCCGTCAGATACTGATCAATCTTCTCAGTAACGCCATTAAATTCACCAATGAAGGAGAAGTCACGGTTTCTATAGAACAACTCCTGGTTGATGATAAATGGCAACTGTTGATGAGAGTAAAAGACACCGGCATAGGCATTGACGAAACCAAGCGGGTCAATCTCTTTAATGCATTTAAACAGGTCGACTCCTCCACCACGAGAGAGTTTGGCGGCAGTGGGCTCGGGCTCGCTATCGTAAAAAACCTTTGTGAACGCATGAACGGTTCAGTTTCCGTTCAAAGCACTCCAAATAAAGGCAGTGAGTTTACCGCCACCGTACAACTCGATATTGCCCCCGAAGCGACCCCCCTTCCCGGCCTTAACGGCACTCGTGTACTGGCAATTATTAATAACCCTAAATCCCGCGAGATTACCCGCCAGAACCTCGAAGCTTTGGGTGCCAGAGTGGATGCCGTAGGTTCTACCGCAGATGCCTCCGAAATACTGATAGGCGACCCCGACAGCGTCGACCTTCTGATCCTGAGCAGCAATATTCCGGGGGAAGACTGGAGAGACAGCTCAGAAGCACTCGCTCAACTACCGGCGATGGATACGGCGCTCAGAGTGTTGATGGTGCCAGTCAGCTTCCGTCAATCTGAGCGAGTGCTCGAATCCGGCAGACTTCACGGGCACGTGTTAAAGCCACTGAACGTACTTAACCTGGTCGAGTACTTCCATACCCGTAAGGAATTCGGCCAGACTGAAGGTTCAGGCCCGAAACGCGATAAGCCTTCCTTCCGTAACAAACGGGTACTATTGGTTGAAGACAACCGGGTAAATCAACTGGTTGCAGAAGAAATGCTCACCGCGCTCGGTATCAAAGTCGTGGTAACAGAAAATGGCGATGAAGCTATTCAGAAAATTAGCTCCGAAGAGTCTCCTTTTGACCTGATTCTTATGGACTGCCAGATGCCCGTCATGGATGGCTATCAAGCGACTCGGGCACTGCGCCACGGGCGAGCTGGCGACCAGCACCAGAGCACTCCGGTCATTGCCATGACAGCGCACGCCATGACTGGCGACAAAGAGAGATGCCTTGCATCCGGCATGAACGACTACCTGGCCAAACCTGTTGACCCTGGTTTACTGACGTCAATGCTCGAACGCTGGTTACTGACAGATGACATAAATCAGGAATCGTCAGTAAGCAACGCTGTCGTCATTAGAAGTCAGCCTCAAGCCGGAGAGACCATCTGGGATCGCCAGCAGGCGCTTAAACGCGTTGTCGGCAACGAGAAACTGCTCAACCAATTAATCGATATGTTCCGCAGTGAACAACCTGTGCGCTTGTCTGAAATGACACAGCTCCTCGATGGCGGCCGCTATGACGCACTCAGAGAGGTAGCACACAACCTCAAAGGCGTCGCAGGCAATCTCGGGCTCGTTGCCCTACAGAAAGTCGCCTCCAAGCTGGATCAGGATATCCGCACTGGCAACACCAGCACTGCCGGTCAGTTGCTTGACGAGTTGCATGAAGAAACAGGGCGGCTGACAGAACTGCTGGAAAACACTAACAATGCCAAAACGCCGACGCCACTTATTGGCCTTAGAGAACAACTGGTTGCAATAAATCACGCTTTGGAACAAAACGACTACATTAGTCAGAAGAGTCTGGAATTCATGCTTAAACCCCTTGGGAATGCGTATTACGAAGCAGAACTGGGGCAGCTTGCACACGAAATCACCGCATTTGAAAACGCAAAAGCTCAGTCTAGGATTAAATCACTGCTTCAGCAGATAACCGAGAGCAATAAAAATGCCTAATGACATTCCGCTATCCACCGTTTTACTCGTCGATGATTCCCCGTCGAATATACGCGTTATGGCCGCTGTACTTCAGGAACGCTACCGAGTAAAAACAGCGACAAGCGGACAGCAGTGCCTGGACATGGCGCTGAAGCACAAACCTGACCTGATTCTGCTAGATATCGAAATGCCTGGGATCTCGGGTTACGAAACCTGCCGCGAACTCAAAGACATGAGCGAGACACGAGACATCCCTATCATCTTTGTCACCGGCCGCGACAATATCGAAGATGAAGAGCTGGGCCTGCGCATCGGTGCCGTTGATTACATTACCAAACCGATACGCCCGGTGATTCTGTCCGCGCGCGTTGACACGCACATCACTCTGAAACGTCAACAGGATCGCCTTCTTCAACTGGCCATGCATGACCAGCTCACGGGTCTGTATAACCGCCACTACATGTTAGAGATGGTCGACCAGCGAATCGCACGGGCTCGCCGCCATAACACACCCCTGACAACACTGATTATTGATCTCGACCATTTCAAAAAAATTAATGACACTCATGGGCACATTGTCGGTGACCAGATCCTTGAGCAGGTAGCAACTCTGCTCGAACGTCAGTGCCGCACCGAAGACACTGTCGCACGCTTCGGTGGCGAAGAGTTTATCGTACTGATGGAACCCTGCAGCCTGAATCAGGCTCACTATAAAGCCGAAGTCATGCGCCACCAGATATCAAAACTCATGCCTTCGGAGATCCCTGTCACGGTGAGTATCGGAGCCGCAGAATTGACCGAGCACGATGAAAACTTCAATGCACTTCTCAAACGAGCCGACGATGCTCTCTATCGCGCTAAGGAAAACGGACGAAACTGTACTGAGCTATCTCACATCGAGCACACGATACAAGCGTCGAAAGCATCCCACTAAAAAGCCCCGCACATATCAGGTACAATCGCCGCCTTGAAATAATTACCCCGGCGGCGAAGGTACCCACCATGACAGACCAACCCTCAACCCCAAGTGTCGGTGAAGGCGATGCAATTCCAAGCAGCGGCAAAGTAGGATTTGTCAGTCTTGGCTGCCCGAAAGCGCTGGTGGACTCTGAGCGCATCCTGACCCAACTCAAACTCGATGGCTACGACGTCGTTAATCAGTACGACAATGCTGATGTCGTGGTAGTGAATACCTGTGGTTTTATTGATGCTGCAAAACAGGAATCACTGGACGCCATCAACGAAGCCATGAACGAGAATGGCCGGGTCATCGTGACAGGCTGTATGGGCAAAGGCGCCGACGCCGAGCTGATCAAAGAAAAGAACCCAGGAGTGCTCGCGGTAACGGGCCCTCAGGCCTATGAAGAAGTGATGACCGCCGTACATGAATGGTCACCCAAGCAGACTGAGCATAACCCCTTTACGGACCTGGTTCCGCCTCAGGGCGTGAAACTGACGCCACGTCACTACTCCTACCTGAAAATTTCAGAAGGCTGTAACCACAGCTGCACTTTCTGCATTATTCCAGATATGCGCGGCAAGCATGTCAGCCGTCCGATCGGAGACGTACTGGAAGAGGCTAAACGACTGGTCGACGCTGGTACCAAAGAACTTCTCGTGATCTCTCAGGACACCTCAGCCTACGGTGTCGACCTGAAATACCGCACCGGCTTCTGGGATGGCAAACCCGTTAAAACCAAGATGCTCGATCTCTGTGAAGAGCTCGGCAAGATGGGCGTTTGGGTTCGCCTGCATTACGTCTATCCATACCCGCATGTTGATGACGTGATTCCTCTTATGGCTGAGGGCAAGATACTTCCGTACCTGGATATCCCCTTCCAACATGCCAGCCCACGGATTCTGAAACTGATGAAGCGCCCTGCCCACGCAGAGAACACTCTGGCGCGCATCAAGAAATGGCGTGAAATCTGCCCTGAGCTGGTATTGCGCTCGACTTTCGTTGTTGGCTTCCCCGGTGAAACAGAAGAAGACTTCCAGATGCTACTCGACTGGCTCGAAGAGGCTGAACTCGATCGCGTTGGCTGCTTCAAATACAGCCCGGTTGAAGGCGCTAAAGCCAATGACCTGCCAGATCATGTGCCAGAGGACATCCAGCAGGAGCGCCACGATCGCTTTATGGAAAAGGCTCAGGAAATCAGCACACGCAAGCTTGCGCGTCGCGTTGGCACCCGCATGACAGTGCTTATTGATGAAGTCGACGAAGAAGGCGCGATTGGCCGCTCAATTGCCGATGCACCAAACATCGATGGGATGGTTTACCTGAACGAATTCTTCGATTGTCAGCCAGGTGACTTTATTGAGGTGGATATCGAGCATTCTGACGAGTACGACCTGTGGGGAACGCCGGTCAGCAGCTAAAGACGACCCGTTTGTATTGCGTAATGGATCTCCACCCCGCGAAGGCGTGGGGCGGGAATCCAATCTCTTCGAGTTACCCCGCAAGAGCAGCTGCAAGATCTTCCTGCGACGGCATAAACCAGTAAGAACCCGTCAGTGCGTCACTGAAATCCATCATGGCATCCGTGATGCCATCATCTTTACCCAGCATGCTATCAATCACGTTCACAAAGCGATCCATATCACAGGCAAATGCCAGAAAATAAAGCCCCTTATCCTGGCCACCGCCGTACGGAGTTCCCCGGCGGTACATTTTCATCGGCACATCATCAACATCGATATCCGTGCGCCCCACGTGTGATTCAGGAGGAAGCGCCGTCCCCTCCAGCTCAATATTCGTCTCTTTGGTGCGGCCGATGACGTTTTCCTGAGCAGTCACACTCAGGCTAAGAAATTCCTGCAGCCGGTGCGTCCACTTTTGGCCCAGAACAAACGAACCGCCCTCTCCCGGTTGGCCTTCAGGAATAATTGCCGCAGCACGCTTTTTCTCCGCCGTTCCGGGGTTGCCTGTACCGTCGACAAAGCCAGTAATAATGCGGGCATCACGAGTTTTATAGCCATCGAGATCCAGCTCAAGGTCAGCAATGCTATTTAATGCTTCTGTGACCTGCACGACGGCATTCATCACATCGCCACGATCTTCGCCCACCACCCAGATAAACATGTCTCGCTGCGAAGCCGGCATAACATGCCCTTTTGCAGAATATTGAGCAGTAAAATCATGCAAGCCATCAGGCGACCAGCCCGGCCCTAATCGCTGCCAGCTGGCTTGATTGAAGGCGACCAGAATATGAGCGCCATCGACAGGCTTCACCGCCTGAGACAAGGCCTGGCGCAACTCGGCATCGGATGTCGAACGGAATTGATATTCGAGGTACTGACTGCTACGACCCGGCTCTTCGAACAGGCCGGCCTGATGTGTCTTCATTGTAACGGCTCCGGTTGTCATCGCCCTCTGTATCTTCAGAGGTTTTAATTATTCTAGCGCCAGACACCCGATAGTTCAGCCGTTATTTAAGTCGAACCCTTTTACCCACTCTACAAATCTCAGTGATGGCATGGAACGCCCAAACAAGAACCCCTGACCGCATCCACATCCCATCTGACGAAGCGTATTAAGCTGATTCTCATTCTCAATTCCCTCCGCCGTAACGTTCATACCGAGAACACCACATAGGGCAAAGATAGCTTTGCAGATTTCTATGTCGTTTTCACTATTGGGCAGATCCATCACGAAACTGCGATCAATTTTAACTCGGTCAAAAGGCAAGGATTTAAGTCGGCTCAGAGAGGAGTACCCTGTACCAAAATCATCGATAGCAAGTCGTATCCCCAAGGCTCGTAGCTCGTCAAGCTGCTGCTTTGCATTCTTATTGTTCTGGATAGCGGTCTCAGTCACTTCCAGCTCGACTCTATCGGCCGGAACGTCATGCTCCTTTAAAAGATAACTGATAATTGCGGGGAAGTTCTTATCCGATAACTGACGAGCAGAAACATTGATCGACACAACGAGGTCATCCAGTCCTTGCAGTCGCCAATGATGCAGCTGGGTAAAGCTCTCACTTAATACCTTTGTTCCTAACTCCAGTATCACGTTGCTCTGTTCAGCGATAGGAATAAACCGCTCAGGCGGGATCATACCCAGATCATGACTGTACCAACGACACAGAGCTTCGGCACCGTAAACACGATTATTTACGACATCGACAAGTGGCTGAAACTCGACACATATTTCGTTGCTGGTTAACGCCCCTTTTATGTTCCGTTCAATGCGATTTCGCTCGACAGATACCATAGCTAGCTCGAAGTCATAGAACTTAAAGCAACTTTTCCCGGCGTTTTTGGCATGCATCAGTGCTGTATCCGCCGCAGTGATAACATCTTCATGGGTAATGAGTTCCCCGCCAGAAATAGCAATACCAATACTGGCTGACACCTCAACGACTTCACGCGACAATGTAATGGGCGCTGCCACTGCTCTGAGAAGCTTATTCGCCATGACACGTATTCCTTCATGGTCGCTGAAGTGAGGCGCAACAATAACGAACTCATCGCCACCAACGCGAGTCACCGTATCATCTTCCCTTACTGAACTGACGAATCGCTCGGCAATAATCTGCAGCAACCGATCCCCTTCCGCATGACCCAATGTATCGTTGACGAGTTTGAATCCATCCAGGTCGATATAAAGAATAGCCACTGGCTCTGCTGATTGTCGCTGTGCACGCAAGCATTCGCTTAATGTTCGCTCCAGATGAACCCGATTTCCGACACCTGTCAGAGAATCCAGAAAAGCCATTCTCTGCAGGTTTTTCTCAGCGCGGCGAAGTTCACCGATATCAGAAACAGTGAACACATAATTTGTGATAATACCGTCATCATCGAACACGCCCGCGATGTGTTCCCATGCTGGGAAGCGCTCGCCCGACTTCGTATTGCAAGCTACTTCTCCACTCCAAAAATGATTTCCTTGTTCAAGAAGTTTTGGAGAAAAATGATCTTTATGACGACGAGCGTGAAGAAACTCATCCGGATCACGTCCGGTCACTTCCTCAATGGTAAATCCGGTAGTAACCTCTAAAGCAGGATTAGCGGATATGACTCTTCGTTGCGAGTCAGTGATCAGAATAGCTTCGGAGATTGATTCAAATACTACTCTGGCCTGGCGAAGCTCTTCTCTTTCTCTGGCCTCTTTCTCGACGTCGCGAGCAATACCAACGACCTTTTTATGATCTTCTTTATCTGTAACAACTGCAGCAAACAAATCCACACTATGGTAGTTATCGGTGTCTTTGAACTGCAACCTGACCTGGCGCGAAAGCTGGCCCTGGTTATTAAGTGAGGAGATCAGAATTTCTCGGTCATCTGGGTGAACCCGGCTAATAATATCGTCGATAGTACTGGAAAACTTTGTCGCCTCTGACGGGGTCGGCTCCGCCAGGCAACGCTTGTCGTCAGGCTCCCACTCCCAGGCCGACATATTGGCAGCCTCAAGTGCGAGCTTGAGCTTCATGTCACTCTTTTTTATTTCATCGTCAACCTCATGTTTCGCCAGCGCGACCTGAATCGTGGCATCAATCTCACGAGCGTCATAAGGCTTAATCAGATAGCCATAAGGGGTTGACTGCCCAGCTTCCCGAATTACAGATCGATCCGAATAGGCACTCAAGAAAATGACTGGTATATCCAGTTCTTTCGAAATCAGCTGAGCGGCTTCGGTACCCATCATGGCTGTTTTTAAATGAATATCCATCAAAACCAGATCGGGCTTTAGGCGTCTCGCATACTCGATAGACTCCTCCCCCGACGCCACACTACCAACCACTAGGTAGCCTAGCTTTTCCAATGTCATTTTCAGATCGAGCGCAGTGATCCTCTCATCTTCCGTGATCAGTATCTTTTCGCCACTCATCCCTCAGTCTCCCGTTTACTAAAGCGTATTTCGTAGCGAGTTCCATATTCTCTATGCAAGGATATCTCTGCATCCAGCTGCTCCACTAACCCAGGAATCAACTGAAAACCCAGTGAGGTAGTTTTGCCGAGTTCAATACTTTCATCGATACCTTTTCCGTTATCCTCGACAACTACGATATTCGTGTCACCTTTCTGCAACATCGAAATTCGTATCTCTCCATTATTTTGTTCAGTAAATGCATGTTTAATCGAATTTGTTACAAGTTCATTCAGAAGCAAGCCGAAAGGCAATGCCTGATCCATCGTCAAAAGTAATTCCTGGTCGCAAGGTACAAGTACCGTTTCGATATTTAAATTACTTCCGTTAGTATGACTGCGGCTTATGAGGGTAACTAACTCACTACTGTATTTTTCAGCGCTAATACTTTCGTAGGTTTTGTGTTCGTAAAGTTGTTGATGCATCAGTGCCATCGCTTTGACCCGCCCCTGACTTTCAAGAAATGCGCCCTCTAACTCCTTCGGTACGCTGCGAGCCTGAAGGTTCAGTAAACTGGATACCACCTGAAGGTTATTTTTCACACGGTGGTGAACCTCATTCAGGAGCGACGTCTTTTCTTTTAGAGCTTTAATAAGACTCGTCTGAATCTGCTTCTGAATCGAGATATCGACCACTGTTGCGAGAACGCGCGTCCCTTCCGGGAACTGCAACGGCGTCAGTGCAACCTCAACCGGAAACTCAGAACCATCACGACGGCAGGCCATCAGTTCACGCATTGCAGCCATCGCTCGGGGAACTGGGCTTTCCTGATAACGAGACCGCTCCTTGCGGTGCTTATCGCGCAGATGCGCGGGGATCAGATCTTCGATAGAACAAGAGTAAAGCTCAGACAGCGAGTAACCAAACATTTTGGCCATACTGGGATTAGCGAGCATAATTTCGCCGTATTCGTTGATCATTACCAGGCCGTCGGCGGTTGAATCAAATACGCGACGAAAGCGTTTTTCACTCAGTGATAACTCAGCTTCTCGGGTCTTTCTTTCTGACACATCATTGGCCGACGCTACCAGGTGTGTGACTTCGCCATCGGCACCCAGCAAAGGAGTGATCATAAAGTCGATCGTAATCCGGGTATCGCCGACCGTACGAACCGGCACATCGTAACGAACTGTCTCGCCTGCGCCCGCGCGAATGACCGCTGAGCGCAATTGCATCTGGATTTTCGGCGAGTAGTTCCACCAGATGCAGTCCCAGAATCTTTTACCCACAACATCGGCCAGATCAATGCCCGCCGCCTCTAGTGGGGCCCGGTTGGCATCTATTAGCAGACCGTCAGGCGATAAAATGCCAACAAAGGTGAACAGGCTATCAAGAATACGCCGCTGCAGTTCGTGCGACTCTTCGCGAATGCGCTTGAGTTCGTACTCCAGCGTGCGATTGACCGCCATGACGAGAATTCCGGACACGTGACCGGGTGATGAAAAAATCGGCAGGTAAGATGCCTTCCAGAAGGAATCCTGCCCCTTCACACTGGGGGTTTCACCATAAATCTCCAGGTTTCTTACCGGCTCTCCTGAGTCCAATACTTCCTGCAGAATAGGAATAACCAGAGGGGCGAGTTTTGGTAAAACCTCTGAGACTGTGTGGCCCACATGCTCGTTGATAGACACGCCATTGAAGCGTGCGAGCAAGGAATTCAACTCCAGATACCGCAGTTCGGTATCAAGAATAGCTATTCCCATATCCTCGGAGCTCAACAAGGCGTCAAACGCCCCAGACTTCAGCCCCGTCAAATCCCTCTGTACTGTTACCGCCATTGCCTTCTCCCGCGCTTTTAGCGCCGAATAGCCTCTGTAACATAAGGTTAGTCGAATTATATTTTTATAAAAGGTTTATGGCCTCCATGGCCAAATAAACCAGTAGTCAGACATTACCAGCCAGACTTTTGTTTCGGGAAGTGAAAATTAATCTTTTTACTAAAACTGACTATTCACACTGAACAGCTTGGCGCGAACAGCCCGTCGGTAGTCAGATGGAGCCACGCCCTGCCACCGGCGAAAGATCCGGCCAAAATGGCTGGCATCACTGAATCCACACAATTGAGCGATCTCGGCAACCGATAAGTCGCTGTTCTTGAGCCACTCTTTGCCAAAGCGACACTTGAGATGCAGTAAGTATTGGCCTGGGGATTCCCCGGTCACTTTCTTAAAACGACGACTTAATTGCCTCTCACTCAATCCAGCGATCTCCGACATCCGCCTCATGGACAGAGATTCCTGCCAATGTTGGTGCAACCAACTCTGCGCCAGTGCTATGGCTTCATCAGCGTGCTGCGGGGCTCCTTCTGTAAACACTCTTTTATCAAAGGACATACGCGCTTCTGGCGAGAACTGCTGCTCTACGTACGCTGCTGTTTCGTTGTTAAACAATGTACCGATCAGATGAATCATCAGGTCAGCGCCCGAGTTGATACTGGCGGCACAATAGATACGCCCTGCCTGAGTAAGCAAGTGATCTCGTTGCAGACGAACGTCCGGGAAGTCATGAGCAAAAGCATCCAGTGCATGCCAATGAGTAGTCGCTGCCTGACCATCTAAGAGACCTGCTTTTCCGAGTAGCCAGGCGCCCGTACCGATACTCATAATGACCGCTCCTTCTGAATAACGTTGCCTGAGCCAATCGCATAATGGGTCTGACGCATCCAGCTTGCGTAGTGGGTTGCGCCACATCGCAGGCACAATCACCAGATCAGTCTCATCTATATCCGCCACAGACGTTCCACTTGCGATCTTAAGTCCACCAACGGGCTGGCAATCATCAGATGTAGAGACCGGTTCAACATTAAGACTCAGCCGGGAGCGGGTGTTGGTCCGATGGTAACTCACCGCGGCATGCAGCATTTCGAGTGGCATCGCCAGACTCGATAACAGCATCTTATCAAGCTGAAGCACGCTGACATGAAAGTCAGATCGATTACGCAAAACTACCTCCCGATGTTTAGAAGCTGTCTTCTTTATACCACCAAATGTCTTTTTTATTCTATTACAGACACTCCATCGCGGAGCACACTGTGTGAGCACACTCGGGTTAACACCCACAACTCAGCTTGAAAACATACCGGAGGCCACTGTGTCTGATTCAACTTACTCTCCTGAAATCACCGATGTAGTGATTGCCGCGTTCGGCGGTATCAACGCCGCTGGGCGTGCCTCCGGTCATCAGGCATATCGACGAATTATCTACGATGCACTCTCCCCTGTTCAGCAAGCAGAGCTTCAGAACGAACTGGCGAACCTGACCAACCAGCCACCACATGAAGTTCTCAATAACTCCCTCGTCCGCGCTTGGGACGATGACTGCCCTGACCTACGTGGCTGGAACCCAGAGGGCATGATCTTCAATGAGCTCCAGCGTGAAGATACCGACGCGGAATTCAACATAGATAACGGTATAAATAGAAATATATACCGTGAGACACATAAGCGCTGCGACGTACAAAGCGCGGGACAGATCCCGACTGGGTTTGATGTTGCCAGCCTCTACAACTCGAAGCATCATCCACGCGGCTTGCAGCTTGCGCTCTACGCAGCGGCCGACGCACTGGGCAACCTCGGCATGAACGCTGACGATATCAAGCAGCACATGCGCCCGGACGACATCGCGGTATACATGGGCTCGACGGCTGGCCAGCTGGATATGCAAGGCTTCGGTGGCATGTTATGCGCTCCACTGCTAGGCCAGCGCAATACATCGCGTCAGCTTCCGATGGGTATATCCACCATGCCTGCTGACTTTATTAACGCCTACCTGCTGGGCAATACTGGTGCGACGGGCAGCAATAACGGCGCTTGTGCGAGCTTCCTATACAACCTGCGCATGGCTCTGGACGACATTCGCAGTGGCCGGCGAAAACTCGTATTAGCAGGCAACAGCGAAGCTCCCCTTATCCCGGGCATCGTCGAGGGCTTTAACGCCATGGGCGCTCTCGCAACCGAAGAGCGACTGCAGAAACTGGAAGGCAAAAACTACGACCAACAACCTGACTTCCGCAAAGCCTCTCGCCCTTTTGCGCATAACGTCGGCTTTACTCTGGCAGAGTCGGCGCAATGTTTTGTACTGGTGAGCCGCGACACCGCGCTTGAGCTTGGTCTGAATATACTCGGGAGCATTGGCGATGTGTTCATCCACGCAGACGGCTACAAACGTTCAATCTCGGCACCGGGCATTGGCAACTACATTACCCTGGGAAAAGCCATGGCCAGCGCGAAGCGCACATTAAGCAAAACCGCACTGGGAGATGACGCGTTACAAAAGAGTTTTGTGCAGGCTCACGGCAGTAGCACGCCACAAAACCGCACAACCGAGTCTGATATGTTTAACCGCTTAGCCAAAGAATTCGGTATCGCTGACTGGCCTGTCTGTGCGGTAAAAGCCCACTTAGGGCACTCCATTTCTGCCGCCTCTGCTGACCAATTATTGATGACGTTAGGCAGCTGGCAGCACGGTATTTTACCGGGCATCACCACCGCCAGCGAAATAGCTCCCGATGTACACCAATCACACCTGACGATTCCTCTCAGCCATACCAAAGTATCTACCGAGGAGATCCCGGTCTGCTTCATAAACAGTAAAGGCTTTGGGGGCAATAACGCCAGTGCCTGGGTGCTGAGCGGGCAAGCAAGCCGTGAACACCTGAAAACACTCGTCACCGAAGCCGAATGGCACAGCTACATAGCAAGAAATGAGAAGATCCGGGAGAGTCAGCAGCACTACCTGAGCGCTGTTGCGAAAGAGAACTTACCACTGCCCTACCGCGATAAAGAAGCCCAGCCAGAGCCAGATGATATTGAACTCACCGCCGACGGCATGAAGTTGCCGGGCTGGGCTGAAAGAGTAAGGTTTTAGATCAAAAAGGAATCACACTTCCATCCCAATGCAACAAACGCCCGTTCTGCTCGGGCGTTAGCGCCTTCATCACGTCCACCAGCCGCTCCGCCGTCTGCTCACGGGTATACAGCTTCCCTTCCGCTATCCCGGCCTGAAACGGCTCCGACAACTTAGAATCCGTCGTACCCGGGTGTTGCGCCACAACGACGCTGCCCGGCGCCTTACGCGACCATTCAATCGACAGATTACGAATAAACATATTCAGCGCGGCTTTGCTCATACGATAGCTGTACCAACCACCCAGGCCGTTATCCTCCAGGCTGCCAACCATGGCTGATAGAGAGACCCACTTAATCGGTGCGGAGCGTTTAACGATTGCTTCAACGGCTTGAGCGAGGTGAACATGGGTTTGAACGTTCACCAGCATGTTCTGCTGCAACCAATCCATCGACAGCTGCGACAGCGACTTCTCGGGCATATTCCAACCACCGTGCAACAACCCAGTGCCACAGAACACCGCATCCAGTGGCCCACACTTCTCAACGAATGCTTTTACCTGCTCGACGGAAGATGGCTTGGTAAGGTCAGCAACGCAGTGTGTCGCCGAAGGTTCTCCCGCACGACTCAAGGTGAATACATGATCCCCTTCATCACGCATTCGCTTAGCGACAGCTTCGGCAATGGCCCCTGATGACCCGGCAATCAACACACGCATTAGCACTCTCCTGAATCCGATCCACAAAAAAGGCGCGATCACCGCGCCTTCATTAATTCAGACTGCCCATTTAGAACGGCACGTCATCATCAAAATCATTGTACGCCTGAGACGGTGCTGGCTGCTGCTGAGCAAACTGAGGCACATCGTCCATACGCTCCACACGCCACGCCTGCAAACTGGTAAAGCACTTCTCTGGCTTACCCGGCGCATTCCAGAGGCGACCGTTCAGATTGAACTGAACCTTAATCTCATCGCCTGGCTGGTAGCTGTCCATCAGAGCACACTTGTCTTTGATCAACTCAAGAGCCACGTAGTTCGGGTACTCTTCCTTCTCGCCTTCACCGGTCAGTTTGACCACAAACTCACGCTTAGTGAACCCGTTCTGACCGAACGACTGCGTCTCACCGATGGTGTGGATGATTCCCGTAACTTCAAAACCCTTGGCCATGCTGTGCTCCTCGTAAATGATGGTGTCATTGTAAGAGGCCTGACGTGTGGGTACAACAGGCACAAAAAAGCACGCCGTAGCGTGCTTGTTTGAACCGAAAGTCTCTAAATTCAGGCAGAGGCACTGCTGGCCTTATCGACAACAGCTTGCTGCTGCTCTGACACCTTGCGGAGAACAGACTTATATACCTTTTTCTTCTCAGCAGACGACGCGTTATTCATAAAATCTGCGAAAGAAGAGCTGGTAGCGGGTTTCTTTTTAAGAAATCTCAAAATAATCCTCTACTTATCGTTCTTAAACCGCGCTTCTAAAGTACGAAGGAGCTCAAATGTCGAGATACACTGCACACCTAATGCATCGCAGATATTCGGTATCTTTACTTTCTTGGTATCTGCCGGTGCCTTTCTTGCCTCATGTGTCACTAAAACAGCTCCGGTTGATTTGGACTTGGCAATTAACCAAGGGTCAGCCCCTTCGAGAAAACCATCACGATTACCAGGGTTATATTTCCCAGACATCACAAAGTTGACGACTTCATGATACTCCGCCTGAGTATCAAGATCGTTTGACTGAATGAAGTGATCCCGATGTGAGCGACACCATTCCCTAAGTTTATCATTGCCTTTCTCAAGCTCTTTACCAACAAAGTCAATGCTGGCCACATTACCCAAGGCGAACTGATCAATGAGCCAATCCCAATACCCAGGGCAGAAGTCCATGCCATAATATTTGTTCTTTGCTTCGATATAAGTATTTGCATCCATTAAATACTTCAAACACCGATCTCCTTTGCAAATTTCATAAGATTAGCTGGGCTCATTCCTAATAAATGCCCAGCCTCTCTAAGCATGATCTGACCATTTAACGCCTGAGAAGAAACAGCAAAACTGAAGCGATCACTCAGCCAGGCTTTCTGATTCTTGTAATAGCCTCCACCGCCACCTTCGCGCTCGCGGTCTTCGTGTGCTTTTTTCTCTGCCGCAATGTATTTCAGGTAATCAGGTTTAGTAATAAACCCCAGCGTCATCGCTCGTCGCGCCAATGCCCAGGTGCTGACGTGAAAGTGGGCTTCGAGTGGCTTCAGGTTTTCTTGCCAGTATTCCACTTCCCGGTCCCAGATCTGCCTGAACTCTTCTTCGGGAACCAAAAATTCCGCTGCAACAGCGTTGCACAGTATTTCAATATGATTATGCGTATTAGCGTCACCGTCAGACACCCCAGACTCACCAAGCCAAACATGGCAAAGTTCATGGATAAGAGTAAATAGTCGCGCTCCCGGAGCGTCGGCGTGGTTTACAAAAATTAGCGGGGCAACTTTGTCGACCATCGCAAAGCCACGAAATTCTTCGACCTTAAAACGCCGATGATGACTACCAAGGTGTGGTAAGCGCATAACCAGAACCCCCAGAGACTCAACCTGCTTCACCAAACCACGATAATATTCTTCCCAAGTGCCGCGCGTAGGGTGTGGAGGTAGGCGCATGGTCTGGCGCATGTCGGCAACAATAATATCGACGCTGTCGCTCCCCTTACAACGGCCAACGACCCGACACTCATTGCCACCGTTCTCAAACAGGTAATCCTTGTACCATTCCTGTCTTTCCTGCATTTGCTTCACTACGTCCAGGAGTTCAGCACTGGGGCGGCGTACTTCGCCGTTTTCGATGGTTCGTAGATCGGGAATTGGCAACGTTTCTTCAGGCGGCTGCCTGAGAAACAGGTATCCGAGCGGGACATAGGCTTTTTCGGCGTATTGGGTAGCCTGATGGAACGTCAGCGGACGAGAACCAGACTCCCATTCCTGCAGCCATTCGGGCGTTTTGCCCATCTTTCTCGCGAATTCAGGCACGGCGAAGCCCGCGCGTTCACGCGCCCAGCTAAGCATTTCGGGGTTAATCATGGCCTGAGTCATATGTCCTCCTGGATTGGTCAAATTATAAACTGACCTTGGGTTCCTTCCCAGTCTTGCAACACGCCAGTTAATCTAACAGTTACTCGTGCTGAGTAACACCGAGTTACCCCATCAGTCTTTACTAATACTCCCACCAACCCCTTTAAACTTCTCAACAAACGCAGCGATCTTCTGGAACACCGTCTGCTTCTTGGTGTGATACAGCGGGTTTAACGGGCTCATCTTAGGCAGAACAGAGTTGAGTTCTGTGCCCGCGTCGCTGGCGTACTCGCGTTTCAGCGAGCTGATGATGTAGCGGCGAGCCTCTTCGGCATTGAGGTTCTCGGTTTCAATCAGCTCCTCAGCTTCGCGCTGCTGTTCGGCTTGCGCAAAGGCAAAGAAGGTATCGATGACGGTGGCCTTATCGCCGATCTCATCCAGATCTGTCTGGTTGATGAAATCGACCACCAGACTCTCTTTGGCGCGGTTGCCGAGGCTGCCTCGGATCACTCGGCGAACTTCGTCCACGAGGTCAGACTTACTCTTGTTCTTCTTGTTGTGTTCGAAGATCAGCTCAAGAATGTAGTCGAGGTTGATCTCCTGCGATTTAAGCAGGTCGACCTCAAATACTACATCATCCCAGTCGATGGTAGATTTCTCTTGTACTTCTGCCGATTTCTGGCGCCGCTGCCAGTCGCGGATATCGTTGTAACTTGAACGATAATCCTGAATTTTACGGTCCGCGGGCAGACGAATACTCTGCAGTTCGGCCAGCTTGTCATCATCGAGATAATGCTCGGCTTTAAAGGCTTCAACCGCTTCCGGGTCGCTCATATCGACATTCTGCAAGGCTTTCAGGCTGGCGAATTCATCGTAGTTCTGCAGGATATTTTCAACACGCAGATACTCACCAAAGAGCTTGGCAAAGGCTTTTTTATCAGACTCTTTTTCAATATTCGCAGGATCAGGGAAGCGTTGTTCCAGCTCACTGACCACCGTCATAAAGCCACGCTTCGCTTCACCAGTAATCACATCAGTGAAGCCTTCGAGGTATTCCTTATAGCTTTTCTCCAGAACCACATTTTTAGTGTTTTTATCACCAAACAAGGTAATGGCATCGACGGTCGCCTGCTCTAAATCACGGAAGGTAACGATATTACCGAACGTCTTAGTAGCGTCATAAATGCGATTAGTACGCGAGTACGCCTGCATCAGGCCGTGATAACGCAAGTTTTTATCAACAAACAAGGTATTGAGGGACGGCGCATCAAAGCCGGTGAGAAACATCCCCACCACAATCAACAGGTCGACTTCTTTGCTTTTTACCCGCTTTGCCAGGTCACGGTAATAGTTCTGAAAGCCCTTGCTATCCACGCTGTAGTTCGAACTGAAGAAGGCGTTATAGTCCGCGATGGCCTTAGTCAAAAACTCTTTGGCACTGGAGTTCATTGCTGCCACATCAAAACTTTCATCCACAATATCGCCTATGGCGTCCTGCTCTTCGTTGGCGGCATACGAGAAAATAGTAGCGACTTTAAGCGGCTTATCTCTGTCTTTGTAAGAAGGCTCCTGCTGAAGCTGGTTGAGCGTCTCGTAATACAACTTGGCGGCATCTACACTACTCACCGCAAACATGGCGTTAAAGCCTGCTCCTCCGGCTTTCATGCGATGCGTCTTCTGGCGGAAGTTGTTGAGAATATACTGCGAAATTTCACGAGTACGTTCCGGGTGCAGTAACGCCTGCTTGTTCTCTAACGCACTCAGCTTCTTCTCGTCCTGCTCGGTTTCTGCCTGTCTAAACTGCGGGCGTACGTCGTTGTAGTCCACCTTGAACTTGAGCACTTTTTCATCGCGGATCGCATCTGTGATTACATACGAATGCAGTTCTCGCCCAAATACGCTGGCGGTGGTTTCTGCACCCAAGGCGTTTTGCGGGAAGATAGGCGTGCCGGTAAAGCCAAACTGATAGAAACGTTTGAACTTCTTCTTCAGGTTCTTCTGGGCTTCGCCAAATTGGCTGCGATGGCATTCGTCAAAGATAAACACCACCTGCTGGTTGTACACCGGCAGGTCACCTTCGCTTTTCATCAGGTTGTTGAGTTTCTGAATGGTGGTGACGATGATCTTATTGTCGTCTTTACTCAGGTTCTGTTTCAAGCCCGCCGTGCTGTCAGAGCCGTTCACACTGTCTGGCGAAAAGCGCTGGTACTCCTTCATGGTCTGGTAATCCAGATCTTTCCGGTCAACAACGAAGAATACCTTATCAATAAACTCTAACTCCGTAGCCAGCCGTGCTGCTTTAAAGCTGGTCAGGGTTTTACCCGACCCTGTTGTGTGCCAGATATAGCCGCAATTCTCTGGCATCATGCCTTCTTTAGGGCCGGTCCAGGCTTTAGATTCGTACGCACACTTGATCTTCCACAGAATGCGCTCGGTCGCAGCAATCTGGTATGGGCGCATCACTAACAAGGTATCGCTGACATCAAACACCGAATAATGCAGCAATACATTGACAAGGGTGTGCTTCTGCAGGAAGGTCGCGGTGAAGTCCTTCAGATCTTTTATCAGAGTGTTATCGGCTTTCGCCCAGTTCATGGTGAAGTCGAAGCTGTTTTTGTTGCGCTTAGTGGTGTTGGCAAAATACCGCGTATCAGTACCGTTAGAGATAACGAATAATTGCAGGTATTTGTACAACGAATGCTCGCTGTTAAAGCTCTCTTTACTGTATCGGTGAACCTGATTAAACGCCTCACGAATGGCAACGCCACGCTTTTTCAGCTCGATCTGCACCAGCGGTAAACCATTCACCAGAATAGTGACATCATAGCGGTTGGCATGGCTGCCGGTTTGTTCGAACTGCTTAATCACCTGAACTTTGTTACGGGCAATCTGTTTTTTGTCGACGAGGTAGATGTTCTTGATACGCCCATCATCAAAGACAAAATCGTGAATATAGTCATCGTGAATCTTGCGGGTCTTATCAACGACATTGTCACTGGGTTTATCGAGATAGGTCTCAACAAAGCGCTGCCACTCGCCTTCCTGAAACTCAACTTTATTCAAGCGCTGCAACTGCTCGCGCACATTCGCCAGCATGGCAGTCGGGTTGTTCAAACCGGGCAGATACTCATAGCCCTGATTCACCAGATCCTGAATCAGCTCACGTTCCAGATCGCCTTCGCTCTGATAGCTTTCGGCGACCTGCCAGTCTTTGTTGTATTTATCCAGAACGATAAAGTTATTGGATTCGGCGATGGTTTTGTATTCGGTCATTTCGCTTCCTGCTTCTTGAAGCCATAAGTATCAGTCAAATAGTCTACTAGCTCACCCAGCATCTCTTTGTCTCTATCTTCGACATCTGATGCCTCCTCACCAGCATGAGCAGAATGGCTGGAGAGATTCAGAATCCTGTTAGCAAATGGATCAGGCTTATCTCCAGTCGTCTTCGGCAAAAGAGCTGGCCAGTAGTTATAGCCTAAGAAAGTTGCCATCTTCTCTAGAAGGTTCCTGACAAAACTGAAATGATACTTTCTGATCTTTCCGTCTTTTATAGCACGCCGAACCTCGGACAAAAGAAAGAGATGGTAGGAGAATGGGGAATCGGTCGGCTGATTCAAAAGCTCGAAGCCTCCATCCCCCTGTTTTTCAAGACGGTACTTTTTGAATTCTTTATTCGGGTTATATGAAAGTACATCAGATCCATCTAGCGCTTTCTCATAGGCTTTATTGCTTAACTCATTACAAAGCACGTTATAAAAAAGCGGGCTATGCGTAGTAACAACAAACTTAAGGCTTGACTTACTACCTTTGATCAGCCCTGCCAGATCAACTGCCAATTCAATTAGGTGACTATCATCCAATGAGCTTACAGGGTCATCAATGAACACGTAATCCAGCCCATCAAATTTATTCGTTATCCTATTCGATTTATCAGACTCATTCAGCGTAGATACTACCTGCTCCAAGAGGGTATATAAAACACTCCAAACAAAGTTACTCTCTTCGCCTTTGGATATCTTTATTCTCTCATAACGCCCTTGAACAACCGGATTGGTATCGTTTGAGTTTTGACCAAGATTATTGACAGCAGGAGACTGATCAGCCGCTACGAGAAAGATGACCTCAGAAAAAGCAGGAACGGTGACCTCAATCTCTTTCTTATTATGATCTTGGGTCTTAACTTTATACTCTTCATTAAAGGTAGGCGTAGCCTTGCTACCGGTATACCGCTGAAAATTTGTTACGATATTGCCGTCCTCCCCCAACTCCTTAAGAAGATCAATCAGCCAGTCCGTGAATGTATTTGGCTGTATCTTTAACCTAGGCTCCGTATCCTCTTCTAAATCGTTATCCCAATAGAATAAATCTTCGGTAAACGCATTGTAATAGAGAATCTTATCACGAGCTGAAGCGCTATCATCCTCCTTCTCGGTTTTCGGAGCTATCAGTTCCTTAAACTCTCGCGACAAACGAGTTTTCCCCGATCCGTTAAACGCATAAATCAGCTGAGCCTTTGGAACAGGCTTTTCATCCCTCACCTGGACTTTACCTGACCGCTTATTACCTTTTGCTTTCACTTGCCTAGTACTGACAGCAGGGACAGATAACTTTTCTGCTATATCCTTTAGCGTCTGACTCATATCAAGCAATCTCCTCAGCAACAGAATTTCGGAAGCTCAGCAACAAATCGCGGTAATATTCGTATTGTTTTTGGCGCAGCTCGATTTCGCGGGGTAGGCCTTCGGTGATGGAGTTGGTCAAGGCGTCGAATTTATCGAGGATATTTGCAATACGCTTTTGTTCAGCCAATGAAGGCACGGGAATTGTTAGCCCTTGAAGTTTGCCTACAGCAAGACCGGGTTGAGCTGACTGCGAGGCATATTGGTTGAGATTCATAACAGTTAACATATGAAACGCCCAATCAATATCTATTTCACCACTGCTCGTTACCACAACTGCATGTTCAGTCGCATAGAACTGACCCTTCATTCTCTGCACATTTCCGCATAGTGCGCCCTGCCTACCAATAAGCAAGTGATCGCCATCATGACTTTTGCTTTCAACAAAACCTCGAATTCCATTGCCGCCGAAACATGGATAAGAATGTTCATCACTAGCATTCGACATTATTTTACTTGCTGAGATATGCTGCCCAGCACGCATATGGAGCACATCCCCCAACGTCTTCCACTCTACTTCCCCCTCTTCAAAACTCAACAACTGATCGCGATAGTAGTTGTATTGTTGCTTGCGCAGGTTAAGCTCGGCGGTCAGCTCGGCGGTCATGGCGGTAAATGCGTCCAGAATGCGGACGATTTCGGCCTGGATTTCCAGTGATTTTTGGGGATTGTTTGGACAGGGGATGGGGATTTCCAAACTCTGGATTATTCCAACAGCCAATCCCGGTTGAGCAGATTTTGAGGCATACTGATTAAGGTTCATTAGTGTTAGCAAATGAAATGCCCAATCAACGTTTATGCCATCACTTGGCGTTACAACGACAGCATGCTCTGTTGCGTAAAACTTTCCCTGTGTTCGCTGTACATTTCCGCATAAAGCACCTTGCCGACCGATGAGCAAATGTTTTCCATCGTGGCTATTTTTCGCAACAAAGCCACGAATCCCATTTCCACCAAAACAAGGATATGGATGTTCTTTGCTAGCTTCATCCATGATGTTGCTTGCCGAAATATGCTGACCAGCTCGCATATTTACAACATCTCCTAGTGGCCTCCACTCCACCTCAACGCCATCCAGCAGCCGCTCTATAAAGCTTACATCACTCATGCGTCCTGCTCCTCGCCTTCAATCTCCGCCACAATCGCATCAATCTCTGTGCGCAGTTCGCTGATTCTGGCGACGGTGGTTTTCAGTTCGGCGTTCAGTTGTGTGATGTCCACCACTTCGCGGGTGTCTTCGGCTTCGACATAGGAGCTGACGGACAGGTTGTAGTCGTTATCGGCCACTTCCTCCACAGGCACGGAGCGGGCAAAGTGGTCGATATTCTCTTTGCTGTCGAACACTGCCATGATTTTCTGGATATGCTCGTCGGTAAGGATGTTGTTGTTGGTTTCTTTTTTGAACAGGTTACTGGCGTCAATAAACTGGGTATCGGTATTGGGTTTGTTTTTTGCCAGCACCAGAATATTCACCGCAATGGTGGTACCGTAGAACAGGTTGGGCGCCAGTGATATCACCGTCTCGACGTTATTGTTATCGACCAGATATTTTCTGATTTTCTGCTCGGCACCGCCACGGTAGAAAATACCAGGGAAGCAGACAATCGCCGCCCTGCCCTTGCCCGACAGATAACTGAGAGCATGCAGCACAAAGGCAAAGTCGGCTTTGGATTTGGGCGCGAGCACACCGGCGGGGGCAAAGCGGTCGTCATTGATCAGCGTTGGGTCGTCGCTGCCTATCCATTTTACCGAATACGGCGGGTTGGAGACGATGGCGTCGAAGGGTTTGTCGTCGCCGAAGTGGGGGTCGGTCAGGGTGTTGCCCAGCTGGATATTGAACTTGTCGTAGTTGATGTTGTGCAGAAACATATTCATACGAGCCAGGTTGTAGGTGGTGTGGTTCAGCTCCTGGCCGAAGTAACCCTCTTCAATCTTATGCACGTCGATGTGTTTTCTGGCTTGCATGAGCAATGAGCCTGACCCACAGGCCGGGTCGAATATTTTATTTATGCTGCTCTGGCCGTGAACCGCGAGCATGGCGATGAGCTTGGACACATGCTGCGGAGTAAAGAACTCGCCGCCGGATTTACCGGCGTTGGCAGCGTAATTAGAGATCAGGAACTCGTAAGCGTCACCGAACAGATCAATGTGGTTGTCTTCGAATTTACCGCCCGATTCACCATGAAAGTTCAGCCCGGCAACGCCCTTGAGTACGGCGGCCAGGCGCAGGTTTTTGTCTTTGACGGTATTACCGAGGCGGTTACTGGTGGTATCGAAGTCGGCGAACAGGCCTTTGATGTCCTGCTCAGACGGGTAGCCAAAAGCTGAGGCTTCGATAGCACTGAAGATGGCCGCTAAATCGGTGTTCAGGCTTTCATTGCTGTTGGCATTTTTCGCTACGTTATCGAACAACTGGCTGGGGTAAATGAAATAACCCTTGGTTTTGATGGCGTCTTCTTTGATCTCTGGGGTGATGACGCTGTCGGGCAGTTTGGCGTAGTGGATACTTTCGTCACCGGCCTCAATGTAGGCAGCAAAGTTTTCACTGATAAAGCGATAAAACAGAGTGCCCAGTACGTATTGCTTGAAGTCCCAACCATCCACAGAGCCTCGTACATCATTGGCAATCGCCCAGATCTGGCGTTGCAGGGCGGCGCGTTGTTGTGAACTTGTCATTCGTTTTTCCTGTTCTCTTCGTTTTCGTATGGTTCTGATTTGCAGTCAGCTATCGCCGGGCTGGCTTTAGTCAGCCTTCGGCAAAGTAATCGGTGTCGAGCGATTTTACCTGATAGGTATCTTTGACGGTAACGCCAAGGTCGTAGCGGATCATCAGCTCGGCCAGTTGCATGCCGTCGATCAGCACCACCCGCTTTTCAATCATATTCACATAGTCGATAGCATCACGGCTGAAGCGGCTTGTGGTGATGAATACGCCCTTTCTGGCACGCTTCATTTCTAAAGCTCCGACAAAGGCCTGTACGTCCGGGCGACCAACAGAGTTGCCGGTGTAGCGTTTGGCTTGCAGGTAGATGGTGTCGAGGCCCAGAGGGTCTTCGTTGATGATGCCGTCGACACCACCATCATTGGTGTATTGGGTCGCCTGCCCTGCCTTCTCACTCCAGCCGCCATAGCCCATGGCGAGCATAAGTTCGACGACGAGCTTTTCGAAGAACTCGGGTGTCTGGCGTTTTACTTGTGCGAGTAGATCATCGGCCAGGCTGGCCTGCAGTTCCTGATGGGCCTGTTCGAGGCGTTCTGTGGGGTCGAGGGCTTCTGATACTTCTATGGTTTGAGTTTCGGCTGCCTCTGTTGAGCGGTTATCAATGGCTCTGAATTCTTCGAAGGCTTCGAACTGTTTGAGATAACTGGCATCGATTTTTTCTGGGTTCTCTGCCAGTACTTGCCTGCCGATGGCCGTAAGGTGGCTGATTCCGCGTTGCGGGCTTTCAATGAGTCCGGCTTTGCGCAAATAAGTCGTCGCCCAGGCAACCCGGTTGTACATCAACGGGCTGCGCTTACTGGGCGTCATACGGCGACGCTCTTCGTCGGTGAGCTGGTATTGATCGCTGAGCAGGTCGACCAGATTACGCAGCGACATATCACCTTGGGTATCGAGAGTGACCAGCACCGGGCGCATCAGGGTTTGATAATCAGGTATTGGCATTCCGTGTCCTCGGTTTGTTAAGAGGGAATGGTATCAGACTGGTTGTGCAGGTTAAGTGGCAATTGGCGCTGTTGGCATCCAAGCCATGCACGTTGACGCGTATCTGAGTCGTCCTTATCATACGGGCAAATCACTCAAGGGGTAGCAGGGAATGCTAAAGCTCACCAACGATCAGGACATCATTCTCCATAAGGTACAACCGGGGGATACTCTCTCGAAGATTCTTTTGCACTATCACAGCCATCAAGATCGGAATAAGCTTCAGGGCTTGATCGCCGAGTCGATGACCGCTAATCCCTTCATTAAGAACCCTGACCTTATCTACCCTGGCCAGCTGATTCAGGTACCGGTACCCGCTACATATACTACACCACCACTCGTCGCCCTGAATGTGCCGGCTCTTAAGCTGAACGATTCATCGTGTCTTGGTGCTATATGCAAAAACTGGAACCAAGCAACGGTTGAAGAGCGAACGCTGATGCCGGGTCTGATTGAGTTGTCACTCATGGGCAGTGCTGCTGTTGCAGAGGCATCGGATAAATGGCTGACCACGAACTCTGCCTTAATAGGTCAGATCCCGGCAGAATATGAAAAGTATAAAGCAGGTAAAAGCACTAAGGGCCAGTATGACTATGCACGGAAGAAGATCATCACGCAGTTAGAGCAGAACCTTAAGTCGGCGACTGGGCTATATACCGATGGCAAGAACAGCCGTGAGGTGTTGCGGGTATCACGCACCAAAGGTAGAGCGCCAACGGCGGATATTAAAGCGGCGGCTTCGAAGCTCGGGAGTTACGGCAAAGCAGCGACAAAGGCCGGGTATGTTCTTGGTGCAGCGTCCTTAGGCATGACGTGTCATGATATTGCGAGAGAGGCTGATCCGAGGAAGCGGAGTACTCTGCTAACAGAAGGCCTGACCAGCACAATTGTAGGTACATTGGCAGGAGCCGCCTTAACTCTTTTTATGGTATCGACGCCAGTGGGCTGGGTCGCCGCTTTAGCAATCGGTGCTGCAGTAGCGGCATCAGCTTACGGCCTTGGGAAACTCGCTGGAGGGGTGTATGAAAAATACTCGTCTGGCGAATTTTCTGACCAGATTGGGGTTACAAACGCATGTAATGCAATATTTTCCCAATCCAAAAAAGTAAATATAAGAAACAGACTGCTATCAACTAACCTGGAATCTGTACTGTGATAGAACCTGATGCCCCGATTGTTTTTAATATTTGGCTGTATCTGATGCTATTGAGCGCGTCCTGGGGCATAGGTACCGTCATCTTTATTGTCATTCTGAAGTTCTATTTTGCAAAGTACGATAAGGTTTTATTAAAAGAGCCACATTTCAACATTGCAGAACAAGATAATTACCTGGAGTTTCCCCTCAGCCTTCATAAAACTGTAATATACATTCACTTATTCTCTTTTAAGCGATTAGTTAGGAAGCGTTTTAAAAGTCCACCTGAAGTCAATCCCGGAAAAACGACAGTTGTACTTTCATACGCGGCGGCAAGTGCAATCTATCTCCAGATAATTCTAGGAATAGCCACGTTATCAGTAATGTTCTATTTGTATTTTTCGCCATAGAATAAAATAGAAATAAATATATAAAACATGAAATTAAATAATGATTTATTATTCGATATTTTCATGACAATGCTAGTCGTTAGCACACTTCTAGGTGTAGCAACCTGGGGATTGATATTTGTCTTATCTTTTTACTTTAGAAAGCTGGACAAGTCGTTACTCATAAGTCCGTATTTCAACGAGGTCGAACAAAAAAATCACAAAGAATTCCCACCAAGCCTATACAAGACACTGATTTATATAACTTTATTTTCTTTCCGAAAAATGACCGGAAAGCGTTTCAAAGGAGCTTCGATTGAGCCCCCACGGTAAAGATATCAAAGCGCTTTCATATATTGCTTTTTCAATGTCGTGGCTGCTTATTATTATAGGTTTATCAATGCTATCGCTAATACTATTCCTATATGGCCAGATATAGATCTCGGAAAATTCATTCAGAATGTCAATCATAAGTTCAGAATTAGCATTCTTTCTACCGTTTAGTTTGATAGTCGTTTCAGGCCTGGCGGGCTTCATAGCGAGTATTAGCTCTGCAACTATTTGCTTTTACTTAAGAGGCTACAGTGCAGATCCTGATATACGTAGGCTTCTAGATAATGGTAGTTATTTTACGCCGTACCTTGTCTTGTTTTCTCCTGTAACAAGTGCAGAGTTTATAGGCACCTTACGAGGCTACACAGGCCTGACCATTGGTCGATGGAATCTCATACGAGGACGGAAAACAGGGCAAGTCGATTATTTTAAAGAACACCCCAGACTGAGGAGCGTGATCAACATTGTTTTCAGTGCTTACCTGCTTTGTATCGCTCTTCTTCTAGTCTCCATTCTTATTCTGATGGCATTTGCGGTAGTAGGAGTTTTGTATATCAAGGCCTGATTCCGTCTGTAATCACTGAGACTAAGGACAGTGCCTAATCTACCTGACTGTTCGTTCTCGAATAGCCTTCGGCTGATTTACTCCCACGATCAACACAGACCTGATTAGCGTGAATTTCGCGCATAGCCAGGCAAGCTGGCTGAAGCGTTCCTACAGCGACGCCAAACCTCGAGGCACAGGTCGGGGATATGATCCCCTCCTACAGCTATGGGATTTGTGAAGAGCTCCCGGCTGATTCGCTCGCACGGCGAGGTATACCGATCGCGCAAGCTTCGCGTTGCGCTCCTACAG
>NZ_DFQB01000004.1:0-46940 GCF_002377545.1 Thalassolituus sp. UBA3500
GACACAGAATTCTGAACACTACCACAACGACAGGTCAGAGCTATGAACACCGCCGGGGCTGGCTCGAAGAGAAGTTACTCATTCTGCCACAGACGTTTGCTATCGATATCGCAGCCTATGCGATCATGAGTAACCACTATCATGTCGTCCTGCATATCGACAAAAAGCAGGCTGATGAATGGACTGATATAGAGGTGGTTGAGCGTTGGCATTCTCTGTTCAAGGGCAATCTATTTTCGCAGAAGTTTCTGAAAGGAGAGTCACTGGATTCTGCTCAGCGTGCACGCTTGTAGATGATTATAGAAGAGTGGCGCTCACGCTTATGCGATATCAGCTGGTTTATGCGGATTCTGAACGAAGCGATTGCCCGTGAAGCGAATCAGGAAGATCAGTGTTCAGGAAGATTCTGGGAAGGCCGTTTTAAATCTCAAGCTTTATTGGATGATGCCGCGCTGGCGGCTTGCATGGCCTATGTTGATCTTAATCCGGTGCGCGCTGGGATGGCAGACACACCGGAACAGTCGGAGCATACGTCCATCAAGAAGCGTGCAGAGAGAGCTAAAGCTATGGCACAGGCAAATCACCCGAATGAACAGGTTGAGGAACTGCATCCTTTTGTAGGGAACCCGCGCCATAATTCACCGAAGGGGATTCAGATGCGTCTGACGGATTATTTGGAGCTGGTTGATTGGACAGGTCGTATTCTCAGAGACGACAAGCGTGGAGCGATTTCTCAGAACGCTGAGGATATTCTTACCAGGCTTGGAATTGATGATTCGCAGTGGCTGACAATGGCGTCTGAGTTTGAGCAGTGCTTTAAGACGTTCGCAGGAAATGAACAACGGCTGCGCAGTGCCTGTGATGTGTTGAACTATCAACGACCTCCAGGTTTGAGTGATTGTCTTAGGCTGTTTGGATAACCTCTCGGTATAACTTTCGTTTGTGAGCAAGCCAGTGGATGCTGGCTTTTTCCGTGCATTGAGGGGTATAAATCCAGCTGATTCTCAGTGACGCATTACTCCGTTTGTAAAATCTATGATGTTGGAGCTAATGCCGTGTCGCATTTGGGAGCTGCCATTTAAATTCTTATTAAAGTGGGTGTCCAGTAGCCGGAACTCTAGATTACATTCGCCAGCAACCGAACGCTCTTGTGGCGATAGAAGCCTGCTCTGGCGCACATTGGTGGGCGAGACAGTTTCAATCTTTGGGGCATGCTGTAAAGGATGATACATCCAGCGTACGTAAAACCGTTTGTTCAGATGCATAAAAACGATCAAAGGGATGCCCAGGCCATTGCCGAAGCGGCGGTCAGACCGAATATTCCAGCAGTGAGTGTGAAGTCACAGGAGCAGTTGGATTTACAGGCGATACATAGAGTCAGGGAGCTACCTTGAGTGAGTATGAAGCTGCACGGGATGAGTTGCTGAGTTACTTCGCAGAGGAGGGTTTTCTTTGCTCAAGCATTTATGCATCCGGCAGTTCAGAGTGCTCCATCCTGCTTGGTATGCAATATCAGAGCGAGTAGCTGTGAAAGTGAGGTAACTCTCACGGAACACATATGTGTCTCAGTGGGCCAATCGACTGACTGAAGTCAATAAAGCATTCCATCCTGCATGCTATCTTGCATGAGAAATCACTATTGCAGGTGCAGAGTAAGATGACAGGTTCAACACCCCGCAACGCTACCACCGAGGCAGATGCCACCTCCGGGTATTGGAGCAATTCAGCCAGTAATACTCTTCCCCCTCCGGATATGACGGGTCCTTACATGCGTTTCCGGCCTTTACCAACCGCCGGTGTTGAGAAACGCCGGGCGCATATTATCGGTAGTGGTATTGCAGGTATGGCGGCGGCGTTTTACCTGATCCGCGATGGGCACATGCCCGCTGCTAATATTACTGTCTATGAGAGCTTGCCTAAAGAAGGTGGTTCACTGGATGGTGCGGGTAATGCTGCAGAGGGTTATCTTATCCGCGGCGGTCGTGAAATGAATTGGAATTATGACAACTTCTGGGACATGTTTCAGGAGGTGCCGGCGCTGGAATTACCAGAAGGTTTCAGCGTGTTAGACGAATACCGTCTGTTGAACGATGCTGATCCAAATTATTCTCGAGCGCGCTTGATGCATCAGTGCGGCACGATTCGCGATTTCAGTGATTTTGGTTTGAGCAAGAAGCACCAATGGGAGTTATTGAAGCTTCTTCTGAAACGTAAAGAAGATCTCAATGATCTCACCATTGAACAATATTTCTCAGAGAGCTTTCTTGAGACGAACTTCTGGTTCTTCTGGCGCTCCATGTTTGCCTTTCAGAATTGGCATAGCCTGCTGGAGATGAAGCTCTATATGCATCGTTTTCTGGATGCAATTGATGGTTTGAACGACATGTCCGCGCTGGTATTCCCTAAATACAATCAGTACGAGAGCTTTGTTCTGCCATTGGTAACTATGCTGAAAGCAAAAGGCGTCCAGTTTGTTACGCAGGAACGAATCCGTGATCTTGAGTTCAGTGAGGTAGGTGAAGAGCTGACGGTTACCGGCCTGTTGTATGGAGATGGTGAGCGTATCGAGGTCGCTGATGATGACCTGGTGTTTGCTTTGACCGGATCAATGACTGAAGGATCGGGTTATGGTGATATGGATACGGTTGCACGCTCCGCTCGGGGAGTTCATGAGCCTGGGCCAGGAAGCGACTGGGAGCTGTGGCAGAACCTGGCACGTCGGTCGCCGCGATTTGGTCAGCCTGATAAGTTCGTCGGTGATACGGATCGCTCTGCGTGGATTTCGGCAACACTGACTTGCTCTCCATCAGTTTTGACAGAGAAATTCGCCGAACTCTCAGTAAATGACCCATATTCAGGCCGTACTGTAACAGGCGGCATTATCACCTTTACCGATTCTGCCTGGGTTATGAGCGTCACACTTAATCGACAGCCGCACTTTCGTGACCAACCAGAAGATGTGTTAGTGGCTTGGGTATATGCTCTGCGTATTGATGTACCGGGTGATTTCGTCAGTAAACCGATGCGCGAATGTACCGGTCGCGACATTCTGCAGGAGCTTAGCTATCATCTTGGGTTGAAAGATGAGTTACAGGATATTGAGGCGTCTACTAAGGTGCGGACGGCTTTTATGCCATACATCACAGCAGAGTTCATGCCTCGCGCTGCGGGAGATCGTCCACGCGTCGTTCCTGATGGTTGTCGTAATCTGGCGTTGGTTGGTCAATTTGTAGAGACGAACAATGACGTCGTTTTTACGATGGAGAGCTCGGTGCGAACAGCACGAATTGGCGTTTATCAGTTGCTGGGGATCCCCAAGCGTGTTGCTGATATCAGCCCGACGCAGTATGACATCCGTCATCTTCTGAAAGGTGCCAGAGCACTTAATAACGGAAAACCTTTTCCGGGAGAACGTATTCTTCACCGGTTATTGGACAACACGTATTTTGCTCATATCCTCCCACCTTTGCCTGAAGAAGAGCATGCTCACTCGTGGAAATCTGAGCTTGATCAATGGCTTCAGAATGTAAAACAGAAGTGGTCGGAGCTGGAGGATAAAGTGCATTCCTTGCGTTAGTGAGGTATGAATTACCCTACCCTAATAGGACACCCACCGTAGTACTTTCTTCTTATTAAAGTGGGTGTCCAGTAGCCGCACATGATTATTGGCGGCGGTAATGACATCGGGCCAGAACACTATGGCGGAGATATTGAAGCCAAAATTAAAACGGACCCCGAGCGCGACAAACTGGAGATGCAATGGATTAATAAGGCATTGGCCAATAGCATTCCTTTGCTAGGGATTTGTCGTGGTTCTCAGTTAATTAATGTGGTTTTGGGTGGATCGCTTCATCAGGATATCACTGACATGCGTAAGCTCACCCACAACCGCCCGAGCCTGATGCCAACAAAGTGTGTGAGCTTAACGCCAGGATCGACTCTGGAAAAAATGTCTGGTCGAGCCGGAGTTACGAGTTCTAAGCTCTGGGTCAACAGTTTGCACCATCAGGCGGTTAATGAACCGGGCGAGGGCTTAAAAATCGTGGCGCGGGATCGTGACAATATAGTGCAAGCCATCGAAAGCACAGAAGATATTCCTATTCTTGGAGTGCAGTGGCATCCGGAATATCTTTTTTATTTGCCCAGTCAGCTTGCCATTTTTCGTTGGCTACTTTCTCACGCAAAGAAAAATACTGACGGCAATCTGATGGATAGCGAAAACCTCACAAACGAAGCCAAACAATGACGGCGTACTTTGCGTTATTTGCTTCATCGTTTCTGGCGGCGACTATCTTGCCGTTTTACTCAGAGGTGTTGCTCTATGCATTGCTGCGTGAGGGAGGCGACCCAGTCTGGTTGGTGACCGTAGCGACGATCGGTAACACTTTGGGTGCGGTAGTCAACTGGGTCTTGGGCTTGTTTATATTGCAGTTTAAGCACAAACGTTGGTTCTACTTTTCGGACAAGCAAATCGATAAAGCGCAGTCGTGGTATCAACGTTATGGCCAATGGTCGCTGTTGTTCGCCTGGTTGCCTATTGGTGGCGATGCATTGACGTTAATCGCAGGTGTCATGAAAGTCCGCTTTGCCTGGTTCATCTTGCTAGTCGGGGTTGGCAAAGCGCTGCGTTATATCGTGGTTGCCTACCTTACTGTATGGACTGCGTAAGCGGCTGCGATCGTGCTAAGCCTTTGGTTTCGTTTCTTATGGCAATTGTCTACAATGTTGGCCTCGCAGGAGAGAGCCAGCGTAGATGCTGGCCACCGAAGGCGCAAACTCCCATAAACGCTCAGGTACCCAGGACTGCGACTCAGAAACATTTGCCATCTGGAGAGCGGTGCTCAGGCACCCACCGAAGGAGCAAGCCGGCCATACCGATGTGTCCGGTCAAACTCTCAGGTACCGGGGACAGGGGGAGGGGCACAGACTTTCACTGGAGCTCTGTGTGCTTACGACTGTCTATCTTATTGCTATTACCGCTGAAGCCATGTCAGGGGCACTTGCCGCCGGCAAACGTCAGATGGATATGTTTGGCGTGGTGTTGATTGCTTTTATTACCGCACTTGGCGGCGGTACTGTGCGGGATATGTTGCTGGGTAACTTCCCGGTTAACTGGACCCAACATCCTTCCTACATCTATCTGACGATTACCGCCGGTTTAATAACCATGGTGGTCGCGCGTTTTATGCACCGCTTGCAGCAACTGTTTCTGATTCTCGATGCTATGGGGCTGGTGGCTTTCACCATCATTGGCTGTAATGTTGCGCTGGCTCTGGATTACGATCTGCCGGTGGTCATTATGTCGGGTGTCATTACCGGTATTTTTGGTGGGATTCTGCGCGATATTCTCTGCAATCAGACTCCACAGGTGTTGCAGAAAGAATTGTACGCGAGTGTTTCTCTTCTGGTTGCAGGGCTGTACCTGACGCTGCACGACGCCGGGTTTGATCATGACCTCACCTTGCTGGCTGCGTTCAGCTGTGGCCTGGCATTGCGTTTAATCGCTATCCGATGGCAGTTATCCCTGCCGGTATTTTCATACAGCCCTGAGCGCTGGCAGGATTAGTCCTGCCAGCTAAAGCAATCATTTACTCTTCCCGTAGTTGCTGGCTCAGGCCGTCGCAGCTTTGTGACCATGGTGTCAGCCAGTCAGGCATGGGTGGCGAGACTTTGTCGAGATTCACCTCGGCAATGAAATCCTGAGGGTGCACCAGTCTTTTCGCTGAGCGGAATGCTCCGCGCATGATAACGACACCGATGGTCTTGCCGCCACTGCCTGAAGAAGAGGGCACACTCGTGGAAGTCCGGGGTTGACCAATGGCGTCAGAGTGTAAAACAGATGTGGTCGGCGCTGGAGAATAAACTGCACTCCCTGCGTTAGTGAGGTGTGGGCCAGGATAAAGAGAAGATTCCCATTGGTATCTTTATGAGTGTCGAATTTATTCAATACCCGCACTGAGTCATATCTTATCGTAGCTCCAACAACCCAAGAGGAGATGAGAGATGACTTTACGCGCAAACTACTTCGCCCTGGCCGCCAAAGGTATGGAAATCCTGATGAATCAGGAGTCCTATCTGAGAGGCCAATTCAGTAATTCAGAAACGTTAACAATACCCGTTTGGGAATTGGTTAAACTGCGGGTATCACAAATCAATCAATGTGCCTTCTGTATTGATATGCACAGTAAGGACGCTCTCAGTCAGGGCGAAGCCAGCGAGCGTATTCTTGGCTTAAATGCCTGGCGGGACATGCCGTTCTATTCTCAAATAGAGCGCGCGGCATTGGAATGGGCTGAGCACCTGACGTTTGGCAAGCCTGTTAGCGATGATATCTATCAAGAGGTTATTGATGAGCTGGGCGAGCAAGCTGTTGTCGATTTAACTATTGCGGTGAATGCCATCAATAGTTGGAACCGAATTGCCAAAACTTTCAAGCCAGAGGTGGGTAGCTATAAACCACAGTAGATCATTCAGACAACCTCTAGACTTTCGGCTGTTCAGGCCTTCTGGGCAGCTATCCGCTCGTGTGCAGGGGATATGGTCAGCTTCTGTGATTCAGCCTGCTCCACTTAGGAAGCCGCTGTATTCCGATGCAGGTAGTGGTGTCATTTTTAATCTTTCTGGCGAACTGATTATCGGCAATCAAGTTCTGCCAGAAGGTGTCATCATGCTACCAACGAAGAAGATATCTGAGGATATTGTAATGGCTCCAGGGGCGGAGCTGGCGGGTATTCGCTTTCTTCCTAGTGATTTCGCCTACCCGAGATTAATTGTTTTGGGAGGTAGTGAAGGAGCACTCGTGGCGAATTTGCTGGCGGCGGAACTCAATACTATTGATGCGACGGTTGCTTTTAACGGCGGTGGCCGAATGTTTATTGACGATGTTTTGCATAGTATCAGAACGGGGGCGGCCAGCAGCGAGGAAGCAGCAAAGGCCGCTCAAGGGTTTCTGGGGTTTTCAAATCATGTTCTGAGTAGTGAACCATCAGACCTGGAGGTCAGTGGTCACGGGTATCGCTGGTGGCATCAAATGTTGTCGATAGACCAGCTGAATGTTCTCAAAGCGGTGAATACGCCTTTATTAGTGATTCAGGGAGGGCTGGATACCTCCGTTTCGCCAGATGAAGTGAACGAGATGATTGAGTCTCTCCGAAAAGTTCAGAAAGATAATATCGATTTCATACCCTACGAGAATCTCGATCATACGTTTAACGATGAGCAGGAAGTAAGTCACCAAGATGAAGTGGTTGAGGATATACGCCAATGGCTTAAGAGTAAGCTCATCTAGACGCTATTGAGAAATGAAAGCTACGCCAGTACTTTGGTGGGCTATGAATGCTAGAGTTTGATCGTTGAAGAGCGACCTTATGATGTATTACTGGAGCGTTGTCCGCTACCTTATTCTGCCGTCAAACTGCCATGGATGAATAAACCTTTATATGTTACCTGGCCCACATGAGAAGCAAGCTATTTGAGCTTGCTTGTATTGCCTGGATATAACGAGGTTGTCGCTGTTGTTGGTCCTCAGACATTCTCCCACCCAGAAAGGCAGGGTATAGTGACTGGATCTTAAATCAGAGCCATCGTCATGTTTTTCGTTTTAGTCATTGCATCTCTGCTGGTCGCTATCACGACTGTGCTTCCTGAAACCCGCTTCACCCACTGGATCGTCAGAGGCCTGGATTTTCCACGTATCCAGATTGCAGCGTTTGGTGTGGTCGTTCTCTTACTTCTGCTGTTATTCGGTAACTCCGGTGACAGTCTTTACTGGGCGTGTGTCGTGATGGTTGCTACTTCCTTAGGTTGGCAGCTCAAATGGGTTTTGCCGTACACGCCTCTGTGGAAAAAGGAGGTGCGTAAAACCACAATTCAGGGTTTGGATAATCAGGTGAGCATAATCACGGCGAATGTGCTGACACCTAACCATGACTCTGCGAAATTGATTTCTCTGGTGCGTGACTATAAGCCAGACATTCTGGTGACGTTGGAATCCGACAAGTGGTGGGAACAGCAGCTAGACGTGCTCGAAGATGAGATGCCGCATACGCTCAAGTGTCCGCTCGATAACCTGTACGGTATGCACCTGTATTCCCGCTTACCGCTCAGTGACAGTGCGATTGAATACCTGGTGAAAGATGATATTCCGTCGATGCATGCCTGCGTGACCCTCCGTTCAGGCGTCGAAGTGCGTATGCATTTTATGCACCCTGAGCCACCTAGCCCGACAGAGAGTGAGGTGTCATCACCACGCGACGCCGAACTGGCAATTCTTGCTCGCAGCATCGCAGACTCCGGTGAACCATTAATTGTTACCGGCGACCTGAATGATGTCGCATGGTCGCCTACAACGCGTCTGTTTCGTCACATCAGTGGATTGCTTGACCCCCGGATCGGCCGCGGAGCATTTAATACTTTCCATGCCGATTTCCCGTTTCTGCGCTGGCCGTTGGATCACGTTTTTCATAGCCATCACTTTACTTTGAGTCAGCTTGAGCGTTTACCTCATATTGGCTCCGATCACTTTTCCTTGTATACCGCACTAAATTACACGCCTCAGAAAGGAAAAGGGCAGGTCAGTGAATCGGCAGATCAGGAAGACAGGGAACGAGCTGAGGAAGCCGTTACCGAAGAGGATGTTGAGAAGCAGGACGTACCGAATCCACGGAGCTCAGGTGCCCAGTAGGATGCCAACGCTTGAAACGGTAGCGGCTGTCGATATTGTCGCGCCACCAGTCCAGTATTTCAGAACACAAACCGCTCGGGCCTTTAAGCATTCATAGCGGGTTCAACTCATTCATGAATCGGAAAATGACAGCTTCTTCTACTGTTTGATGAGTCTGATGTACGTTCATCCTCTGTTCCCGGCGATGCCGGTCACATTCTGACAATGCGCTGAGACTTTTTGCGCATTTATATTGAGGAGGTTGCGTTCAGCGACTAACCTTAAATCATCATGTCAGGGATTCAATCAGTACCGGATTGGTACACTGATAAGAGAATCAACGATGAAAAAAGCTTTACTCTATCTGTTCTTGATCTTGTGCTATTCATCAGCATATGCGGATACTGACCAAGGAAATGCTGATGATTCGCGTGCCCTCAAGGTCGTTGTGCCTTATATGGGAGATGCGCCAGGACAAGGGCCCGAACATCCGCTCGTAGAAGTAGTCCGTCAATGGAGTGAAGAATCTGGGCGGCAGATTACGATTGAGCGCTTCCCCTTCAAACGTTCTCTGATGATGGCAGCGTCCGGTGAGGCAGATTTTCATTTTCCTCTGATTAAAGACCGTAAAGCCACAGGTACTGCATTACCTTTTGGTTACTCGTCTTCTACTCTGTTCACGATCAATTTCGTGCTCTACACACGCAGTGAAGTGACTCTTGATATCGACAACCTTCAGAACTATCGACTGGCAACTTACGGTGGACATGCTGACTTGTTTCCTTTTCCGATTAGTGAGGATCACTCAATTGAAGGGTCTCTGCGTAAAGTAGACAGCGGGCGTATTGATGGTTTTATCTTCGCTGACTCCGGTGCTGACCCCGTGTTGTTTGAACTGGGGTTGATGGGGATTAAGCGTCAGCTTTACAAAGTTTACGATGTGCACGCGGTTATTTCACACCAAGCGAAAAAAGGGCCGATTGATCAGTTCATCACTGAGGTATCGGCCAATATGGATCGCACGATTTTGGGCCTCGCCATGGTGGACCAGCCTTATCTGGATTGGCAGATGGGGGATGACAGCGTACCCGCTCTGGTGCAGGCTGAGAGGTGAATGTAATCCGGGCGCCAGCCTTTCAGCGCTGAATCCATGCGTTGATCTGATCTCCCGCGAGACGGATCAGATCGCCCTGAGCAAGGTTCACGTCCATCAGGTGTAACCCCCAGCCCTTTACTACGATCAGCTCTCCGCGATAGTCATCGGCTCTCGGGTCGCCTGGGTCGCTGTCGATGGTGACTTCAAGATAGTGAGCGCCGTTGTTGTTCCTTACACATTCACCCGAAAATTGCCCCGGCACGGCGTAATAGTCAGCCTGGCGTTTTGCTCCCAGGCTTTTCCACCAACTTTTGTACGGGCCGCTGGAGCCTTTTAATTTAAGAAGTACATCAAATGCGTAAGGCTGATCAAACGGGAGTCGGGCCTGAAGTGTTTCTGCACCACCTGCCAATGCCCCAGGGTGTGTACATGCCGCTTCATAACCGGGTTCAGATGCGACACCAAAGCGCGGATTTGCCAGTTCGGGGTCGCCTTTGCGGAATGCCGAGTAAGCGACGACGCAGCCCGATTGATTAGCCGATGTGCACAGTGGCGTGCGTTGGAAAGTACCTCCTACTTGCTCACCCACAGGAACAGAAATACTGGTACCTATGAGGTGGGCTGAAACGAGTCGCTGGCTGAGTACTTCATTATTTTCAATCTCTTCTTCCACTAAACGCGCAAGCAGACGCGCCCCTTGTGAGTGGCCAATCAGAATAAAGCCACGTCCATTGCTGTCGTTGTTCAGGTAATGCTCGAACGCATTGCGGACGTCCTGGTAGGCCGTTTCGTTTGCTTTGGCCATGTTCTCTTCAGACACCAGGCCATCACCGAGCGCGCCAATACCGAGGTAGGTGAGGGTGCGCTGACGGTATACCGGAGCAAACGTTCGGCAGACTTCAGCATAGCGTCCGAACTGTATGGTCGTGGTGTCTTTTTCCTGAGCGTCGGGCGTCATATTGCTGTTGGCGGTGACATCCATAGAGGCGGTGGGGTAGGCGTAGAAGCAATCGACCGCAGGGATCTGCTCAATATAGCCGGGGGTTACTGAACTGCTGCCATTGGCGGCGACACTGATCACTGCCTGATCGCGTAAGCAGACATTGTCCCGGTCACTCTGTTCTGGGTGGCATAGCCAATTGTCGGAGTCTGAATAATCCGGGGTTTCAGCGGCATTGGAGCTGTGAAAGCTGGTGAGAAGCAAGGCGGCGATGGCTAGGCGATAGAAGGCCATGATGAATCCTTTATTATTTTTTTGAAGGATTTTACAGATTCTGTGGCGTCTGTCGCGGCCTGTTACTCAGTGGCTCACAAAGGTGCGGGTATAAAAAAGGGGAGCCCGGAGGCTCCCCAAGGGGGTTAAAGCGTTGTTAGCCCTGCTGATTAGCAGTCAGCTGATGTTCTTCGCCTTTATAGTAGGCTTCAACACGTGGATTCATGACTTTGAACCACAGTGGTGGAATAACCGCCAGAACCACCATGCCTGCATAGCCGCTCGGCAGCTGCGGGCTTTCGTCAAAGTGGCGCAGCACCTGATAACGACGCTTCGGATTCGCGTGGTGATCTGAGTGACGCTGCAGTTGAACCAGGAAGAGGTTGGTCAGCAGGAAGTTACTGTTCCACGAGTGTGCTGGGGTAGTGCGCTCATAGCGGCCGTTTTCCAGCTTACGACGGTGCAGGCCGTAGTGTTCGATGTAGTTCACGATCTCCAGCAGTGTGAACGCGAAGAAGCTCTGCGCGATAAAGAACAGCGCACCCATCCAGCCCCATACCAGACCAAAGCCGATCATGGTTGCCAATGAAATGCCGTACCACCAGATCAGTTCATTCTTCCAGTGCAGTGCTGGCAGATTTTTGCGCTTCAGTTTTTTCGCTTCGAGGCTCCAGGCATTCATGAAGTTGTGGAAATACGCGTGAGGCAGAAACTGATACAGCGTCTGGTTATAACGTGACGAAGATGCGTCTTCAGGAGTAGAAACATGCACGTGATGGCCACGGATGTGCTCGACTTTGAAGCCCGCATAGGTGACCAGTGCCAGCAGCAGACCGCCAGTCCATTGCTCAAGTGTGCTGTCTTTGTGAATCAGCTCGTGACCAACGTTGATGCAGACGATACCTGTGATCACACCCATTGAGATGACCATACCAATCTTGCCGAACAGGCCAACTTCAGTACTTGCGAACAGCGAAGCCCCGTAAGCTATCGTGACCGCCATAACCGGGAGGGTCAGGATGGTCAGGAATGGATACCATTTCTCCAGCGACATGCGAGGCACATCGTCTTCTTCGTTCGGGTTGAACGGGTCTTTACCAATCAGGTGATCGAGCAGTGGGATAATGCCAAACACAACGAAAATCGGGAAATACCACCATGCGTCGTGCTGGCTGCCGGTTGATTCCCAGCCCAACAGGGCGAGCGGGAAGAGCACAGCTGGAATCAAAACGATCAGATAACCGTACTTCTTGAGTTGCATGCGCCAATCGTTAGCGCTGATAGTCTGTGCTGTTGCCTGAGTCATACGGCCTCCATAACAGGATTATAATTTGTTTTGTTGTTTGATTGTTATATTGTCCTACAATCTAACACGAATCTGAACAGGTTACAGGTTCGGAAAAGACAGAAGTCAGCCAATATCCATGTGGTTTGGCTCAATGTGGTACTATGCCGCGCATCTCACTGATTTCAGTATAGTTATGAGTTTTGTAGCCCACGAAAGTCTTGCAGAAAAAATAGCGGCCCATCTGGCTGAGCGCATCATTAAAGGAGAGCTTATTTCTGGTGAGCGTATCCAGGAAGCGCGCGTTGTCGAGGAGTTGCATGTAAGCCGTGGTTCGGTTCGCGAGGCCCTGTTGCTGCTGGAGTCGCGGCATCTGGTGACTATCCAGCCACGCCGTGGTGCCATGGTTGCTGAGCTGACCGCCGAGCGCGTAAACGGCCTTTACGATATATACGAAGCCCTGCTTACTCTGCTGGCCACACAGGTTGCTCTTCAGTGGACTGAAGAGAATAAAATGCCCCTGTTAAATCAAGCCATGAAGCTACAGTCGCCTGAGCTTAAGAAGGACAAATTTCTGTTTATGCTGGCCGGCTTCGATCTGATGCGGGCCGCGTGTGAGGTGATTAATAATCCATACCTCTCGACGTTACTGAGTGATCTTCAACCAGCGATCCAGCGTACCTATTCATTATCGATTCGTTTTTCGCAAGAGGGATTAGACCGCAGCATTGCTTTTTTTGCCAAAGTTGTTGAACTTATTCTTGCGCGTAAGGTTGCTGAGTTGCCCCCGGTGTTTCGTGAATTCAGCCTCTACCAGCGTCAGTTGGTTCTTGATGCCATGGCCGAGAACCCGATGCCTGCCCTCGACTGAGCGAAGTTGTGTCGCATTTTCGCGGCTTTTGTCGCAGGTGAACTGTGATAATATCAAAGTCTTCATTGCGGCTCCCGGCGGCCTGGCCCCGGTACAGTTAAAAGGACGTCCCTCCCTGTTATGCGCCTGAAAGCGATCCGACTATCCGGTTTTAAATCTTTCGTTGATCCGACGTCTGTGCCATTCAACACCAACCTGACGGGGATTGTCGGGCCGAACGGTTGTGGCAAATCGAACACGATTGATGCTGTGCGTTGGGTGATGGGGGAAAGCTCGGCCAAGTATCTGCGTGGCGACGCCATGACGGACGTGATCTTTAACGGCTCGGCCGAACGTAAACCGGTCAGTAAAGCCAGCGTTGATCTGGTGTTTGATAACAGCGATGGCACCTTGAAAGGCGAACACGCCCAGTTCACAGAAATCAGCGTGCGCCGTCAGGTCACCCGCGACGGTCAGTCCACTTACTATCTGAATGGCACCAAGTGCCGGCGCAAAGACATTACCGATATCTTTCTGGGCACCGGCCTCGGGCCACGTTCATACGCGATTATTGAGCAGGGCATGATCTCGCGCTTAATCGAAGCGAAGCCTGAAGAATTGCGTGTTTACGTCGAAGAAGCCGCGGGTATCTCGAAATACAAAGACCGTCGTCGTGAAACCGAAAACCGCATGCGGCGTACTCAGGAGAACCTGGAGCGACTCAGCGATATTCGTGATGAGTTAGAGCGCCAGCTTGCACATCTGCAGCGACAGGCTCAGGCAGCCGAAAAATACAAAGTACTGAAGGCTGAGGAGCGCCAGAAAAAAGCGGAGCTTCTTGCCATTCGCTGGACCGCGTTGAACGAAGAATATGAACAGCGTGAAAAGGTGATTCGCGAGCATGAGGTTCAGTTCGAGTCGCACATGGCTAAGCAGCGTACAGCTGACGCAGGTATTGAAGAGTTGCGTCTCGACCATCAGGCGCGTACCGACGCCTTCAATACGGCACAGGGTAAGTACTATGAAGTGGGTAACCGTATTGCCCGCCAGGAACAAAAAATAGAACACCAGTCGCAACTGGCCTTGCAGCTCGACAGTGATCTCGCCGAAGTTGAAAAGAATATTCTCGATACTCAGCGTCAGCTGGAACAGGATCAACTTCAGCAGGAAGAACTCGCCGAACAGCGCCTGATGCTAGAACCAGAGCTGGAGATGCTACAGGCGGCCGAAGAAGAGCATGCTGCTGAGCTTCTGGACGCCGAAGAAGCTCAGCGTCAGTGGCAGTCGCAGTGGGATACGTTTACACAGCGAGCCAGCGAGCCGACCCGGCGTGCTGATGTGGCCCAGAGCCGTATTCAGGCCACAGAGCAGCAAGTGCTCAGATTAGAGCAACAGATTGAGCGATTAAAACAAGAGCGGGAACAGCTGACGTCTGATCCTGACCTCGGTGACTTTGCCCTGTTGCAGGAAGAGGTCAGCGAAGCTGAATTGCAGGCAGAAGAACAGCAGGCGCGTCTGGAAGAAATTCGTGGGCAGCTTGAAGACGTTCGTGAGGACAGCGAACGTCGGCGCAAAGAATTAGAAGAAGGGCGACAGCGTCTGCAACAGATGTTGGGGCGCAAAGCGACATTGGAAGCATTGCAGAAAGCGGCTTTAGGTCAGAGCAGAGAAGGCGTCGCCCACTGGCTTGAGAGCCACCAGTTGGCGCGTAAGTCGCGTCTGGCTCAGCAGCTAACGGTTGCCGAAGGTTGGGAAACGGCGGTTGAGACGGTACTCGGTGATTATCTTCAGGCGGTCGTTGTTGATGATGTGAATGCCGCTGAGTCTTGGTTGGCTGGGTTTACCGATGGCACGCTGACGTTGTGGGAATCCAGTGCAAGCAGCTCAGATGTCGAAAGTGGTGGCTTATTGCTTGATAAACTGACGACCAATCAGGATCTCAGTTCTCTGATGGGGAAAGTCCGTACCGCTGAGACACTGCCCGAAGCCATGGCAATGCGGCCCGACCTGGCGCAAGACGAATCAGTGATTACTCCCGATGGTATCTGGCTGGGGCCCGCTTGGTTGAGGGTAGCTCGGGATCAGGACAACGAAGGTGGCATTCTTGCTCGTCAGCAGGAGCTTGAACTTATTGATGCCGAAGCCGATGAACTGGATATTTCAGTCGAAGAGTGGGAAGCCGACCTTGAGAGTGTACTGCTGAGACAGCGTTCTCTAGAACAGCAGAGAGATAATGCTCAGCAGGAATGGCAGACGATCTCCCGCAAGTTAATGGAACAAAAAGCGTCGCTGTCGGGTCAGCAAGCCAAAGCCGAACAGCTTCGTTTACGCACTGAAAAACTCGAGCAGTCTCTGAGCGAAACTGAGGAAACGCGGACGCTTGAGTCTGAAGCGCTGGCTGAACTGCGCCTCGAATGGCAAGAGGCTATGAGTGCGGTAGACGAAGACACCGACGAGCGTGAACGCCTGCAGCAGATACGTAGTGACGTAGAACAGCGATTGAGTCAGGCGCGCATGGCGGCGGGTCAGCAAAAAGATCGGTTACACCAGTTGCAGTTACAGCTTCAGGCACTCAACAGTCGCGATGAAAGTACGCGTCACGCAATCAGTCGCCTGGCTGAAGCCATGCAGAAGCTGAAAGAGCGTCGTGACCAGATCAATGCCAACCAGAACCGCGACCACAGTGCCGACCTTGAGCTTCTGCGCGCCGAGATGGAAGCTCTGCAGGAAGAAAAGCTGCAGGCAGAAGACGTCATGACAGAAGCGCGTCATGCGCTTGAACAGGCCGATACCCGGTTGCGCCAGCTGGAGCAGGAGCGTTCAGAGGCAGAGCAGCAGGCACTGGCAGAGCGCAACAAACTCGAGCAGATTCGGATGGAGTGCCAGGCGCTCGATATTCGCCGTAATGGGCTGGTGGATCAGTTGCGTGAAGACAAACTCAGCATGGCGGATGTTCTCGATAGCCTGCCTGAGGTAGCCAATGAAGAGCAGTGGGCCAATGAGCTGACGCGTATTGGTGAGCGTATTCAGCGGCTTGGTGCGATCAACCTCGCGGCGATTGAAGAGTACAAACTGCAGTCCGAGCGCAAGGTCTACCTTGATTCTCAGAATGACGACCTCGAAAAAGCACTGGATACGCTTGAAGGGGCTATTCGTAAAATCGATGCCGAAACCCGCAATCGCTTCCAGGAAACCTTCGATCGGATGAATGCCGGTCTGGCTGACCTGTTTCCGAAAGTCTTTGGCGGCGGTCATGCCAGCCTCGAACTGACGACCGATGATCTGCTCACGACGGGCGTCGCTATCATGGCCAGGCCTCCGGGTAAGAAGAACAGTACGATTCATTTATTATCGGGTGGTGAGAAAGCACTGACGGCGATCGCGCTGGTGTTCTCTATCTTCCAGCTCAATCCTGCGCCGTTCTGTATGCTTGATGAAGTGGACGCTCCTCTGGATGACGCCAATGTCGGCCGTTATGCGCGTCTGGTAAAAGCCATGTCAGAGAAGGTTCAGTTCATTTACATTACACACAACAAGATTGCGATGGAGATGGCTGACCAGTTGATGGGGGTTACCATGCATGAACCGGGCGTCTCACGGCTGGTGTCGGTGGATGTTGAAGAAGCTGCCGTTATGGTTGAGAACGGTTGAGCTTCAATAGCAGCACAATATGAATGCCGTCAGAAAAACCGCAGTTCGGTATAAATCGCTAGCCAGATAACACCAGGCGTCAGGGAACCGACGATCCTTTCTGTGCTCAGAGTACAAATTAAACAGACTTGCGATGAAACTCAAAAGGGTAGTTTGCCTTTATGGCTGCTCGTGGTGTAATACCCTACACAGGCCAGTACAGCGGCCTGTCTGAGACATCGACAGACAACATTTGTTAGAACATAGAAAGAATTATTGAGGAACGTATGGAGTGGAGCTGGCGCACAGTATTGATCCTGATAGGCCTTCTGGCTATCGCCGCTATCATGATCGATGGATTCCGCCGCATGAAGCGGGCTCGTGCTGAAGCATTACGGCTGGATATTCAGCCGGGCATGGATGAGCTGGATGATGAAGATTATAACCCTGAGTTGCCGGGCAGCGTGCGCGTTGTCAGTAACGCGGCTGTTGATGATCGTCCGCTCGAAAACGGTACTGCGTCGACAGCGTCAGTTACTGCAGCTGCTGCGGCGGAAGCGCCTGTTGCGGAACGTCGGGAGCCGTCGTTTGGTGACAGCGATAAAGCAGATGCCCCCCAGACAGATGATCTTAAAATAGGCAGTGCACTTGCGGACTCAGAAGATGAAAGTCCCTTAGATGAGCCCTCACAAGTATCGTCGCAACCTGCCCAGCCAGCCGCGCCACCGCGAGTAGATATTATCCCGACGGTTAAGCCGGTCGATCTGAATGAAAAAGTTCCCGTGTTGCTCGACGTTGAAGAATTGGGTGATGAACGCAGTTTCGAAGAAGGCATTGTTTCCCCTGCGCGTGTCATATCTTCAGAGATATCACAGCCCGAGGTAAAGGCTGACAGAGCACCGACAACTGCCGATGTTATGCCTGAAGCTTATCAGGAGACAGGGGCTCAGGAGCAAGTGGCAACGCCAGACACTTCTGATTCAGGCTCGCCCGAATCTTCTTCTGCTGACAGTGACGACAAGGCTTACTACACAGAACTGGAAGATCCGGAGCACATCGATGATCCGCACCTCGATGAGGAAGTCGAGAATATGCCGGAAGAAACGGTGATCTCGCAGCCAGTCAATTATGCCGGTGCTAATGCTGAGGTACTGGCCAGCCGACCTGATCCAGAGCTGGTATTGGTTATTCATACCATTGCTCGCGAAGAAGGTGGGTTCAATGGCAGTGACCTTCTGTTTCTGTTCAACAGCTGCGACCTGCGCTATGGCGAGAAAGATATTTTCCACCGTTTTGAAGAAGCGGATGGTCAGGGGCGTATTCAATTCTCGGTGGCGCAGGTGCGTAATCCGGGCACGTTTGATCCTTCCCATATGGCCGATCAGAGCTTTATAGGGCTGAGCTTCTTTATGAGTTTGCCGGGCGCCAAGCGGCCTCTGGAGGCCTACGAAGCCATGTCTGAGATGGCGATGGTGGTTTCCCGTAACCTCAATGCTGATGTGCTTGACGAGTCACACAGCGCGATGACGACTCAGACGATGGAACATGAGCGTCAGCAGATATTGGAATATGAACGCCAGCAACGGCTGGCTGCGAAAAAACGAGTATGAGCCAGCAAGATATGTTTTCAGAGGCGCCTTCATCCGGCGCCTCTTCTTCTTCCGTACCTGAAGATAACATTCAGGAATTACGCGATCAGATAAATCACCATAACTACCTTTACTACGTGCTCGATGAGCCATCGCTGCCCGATGCTGAATACGATCGTTTGATGCGCGAGCTACAGGCGCTGGAAAACGAGCATCCGGAATTGGTTACTTCTGATTCTCCGACTCAGCGGGTTGGTGGTGCGCCGTTGTCGGGCTTCACTGAAGTTCAGCACGAACGGCCTATGCTGTCATTGGACAACGCCATGAATGCAGAGGAGTTTGCGGCGTTCGATCAGCGCGTTCGTGATCGTCTGAAGAGCAGTGAAGAAATCGAGTATGCCTGTGAGCCGAAGCTGGATGGTCTGGCAATCAGTCTGTTGTATATCGATGGTTTGCTGGAGCGTGCAGCGACGCGTGGCGACGGCGAAACAGGTGAAGATGTCACCCAGAATGTTCGCACGATTAAAAATATTCCTCTGCGTTTAATCGGTGATGATGTGCCCGAGCGCATTGAGATTCGCGGCGAAGTCTATATGCCAAAGGGTGGTTTTGAGGCCTATAACGAACGAGCCCGTGAGCAGGGTGAGAAAGTTTTTGCGAACCCACGGAATGCGGCGGCGGGTTCGCTGCGGCAGCTGGATTCCAGCATTACTGCAAAGAGACCTCTGGAGTTTTGTGCCTACAGTCTTGGGGTTGTCAGTGAAGAATACACGCTGCCTGAAACCCACAGTGCGACGCTGGAGCAGATTCAACAGTGGGGCTTGCGCATCAATGAAGAAATGCGCGTTGTGACAGGCCGTGAAAACGCTGAGAAATTCTTTGCAGGCCTTGGTGAAAAACGCCTGAGCCTCGGATACGAAATAGACGGCACGGTTTTTAAAGTAAACTCTCTGGCGTTGCAGAATAAGCTGGGTTTTGTGGCGCGTGCTCCACGCTGGGCCATTGCTTATAAATTTCCGGCGGTAGAAGAATTAACAGAATTATTGGGTGTTGATTTTCAGGTTGGCCGTACCGGTGCCTTAACGCCTGTAGCGCGCTTAAAACCTGTGCATGTGGCGGGTGTGACGGTCAGTAATGCAACGCTCCACAACATGGATGAAATAGCCCGGCTGGGCGTAAAAATCGGCGACACTGTGATTATCCGACGTGCCGGAGATGTCATCCCTCAGGTCGTGTCGGTGGTTGAAGAACGCCGCCCGGATACCGTGATTGATATAGAAATGCCGGATGCTTGCCCTGTGTGCGAATCGCATGTCGAGAAAGTTGAAGGTGAGGCTGTCGCTCGCTGTACTGGCGGCCTGGTGTGTTCGGCCCAACGTAAGGAAGCGATTAAGCACTTCGCATCACGCAAAGCGATGGACGTTGAAGGGTTGGGCGATAAACTTATCGAGCAGATGGTCGAGGCAGGTTTAATTGATACCCTTGATGATCTGTTTCATCTTTCCGTCGATGAGATTGCTGGCCTTGAGCGTATGGCAGAAAAAAGTGCTCAAAATGTATTGAATGCACTGGAGAAGTCTAAACAAACCACGCTTGCCCGTTTTATTTATGCGCTCGGTATTCGCGAGGTGGGCGTGGTGACTGCCAATAATCTTGCCGGTTATTTTGGCTTTCTGGATCGCATTATGGCGGCCACACATGAGCAGCTGATCGCAGTCGATGATATCGGCGATATTGTTGCTGCACATATTGTTAATTTCTTTGCTGAAGAGCACAACCGGACAGTCATAGAGCAACTGCAGAAAGCCGGTATTTACTGGGAAGAAAAAGAACCAGTGAGCAGTGCTGAAGATGCCCCTTTGAGTGGTAAAACTGCGGTTATTACCGGCACGCTGTCAGACATGACGCGCGATGATGCCAAAGAAGCACTGGAGGGATTGGGTGCGAAAGTAACCGGCAGTGTATCAGCAAAAACAGATTTTCTCGTGGCTGGTGATAAAGCAGGTTCAAAACTCGCTAAAGCGCAGAAGCTTGAGGTTAAGGTCTACGACGAGGCCGCGTTTAAAGAGTTATTGAACGAATTGAGCAGTCACTAGGACTGCTCCAGGAAACGCCTCACCGGTCTTAGTAAAGTTCGGGGAGTGCGTTGTCACTTTTCTTTGCTGTATTGTCTTTCAGAGCCTTTTCTATCAGCAGGGTAATACTGCTGCCATTAAAGGCACTGTTCTTATCTGCGCTATAGAGAGTGGCGTCCAGCTCTGCCAGTGCGGCACTCAGGCGTACATCATTCAGCCAGACTTCAGCCTGTGCCAGCGACGTCATAGGTCGCCCCGATGCCGCCGATGCCCAAAGAATAATATTGTCCCGGATTGCCTGGGCGTTATTCTCACGGGCTGACTTTTTAAGTTCACGCCAATAATAGTGCTCGTCTTCTTTCTGCTTTTTATCCGCGTTTTCTTTTGCTGCCTTTTTTTCCGCAGACGTTGTTACCACTGTCGTTCGAGGTTGACGCAGCATCAGCCAGGCAACACCTGCGAGCAATAATCCGTTCAGAATAACCGAAATCCCCAGTGCCATTTTCCATAACGTAGAGTCTGCGGTGGCTTCGTTTGAGGCAGATGGTCCTGGGTTCTCAGTGACGCCGGGTGGCGTTTGCACCGTCGGGGCCGTCGTGCTCGCTGGCGTCACCGTGATGACGTGTTCTGGCAAGGTTGCGTACTCGACCCGGTTCTCTAAGGTATTCCACCACGGGATACTGACCTCTGGCAGGACGAGCTCCCCCGGAGCCCCAGGCACCAGTGCAACGCTTTGGGTAATGGTGGTTACTATGCCTTGCTCAGAAATAGAACTGTCGTCCTGAGTCTGGTCTGGGTAATAGCGAAGTCCTTGAACTTCAGCCATAGGTACAGGCGGAACCTGACCGGAACTAAGGCCTGTGGCTTTAAGGGTAAAGGTGCGGGTGACCGGTTCTCCCGTTTGCCACTCGGTGGGCGGGGTGCTGAATGCTTCTTCGAGAACAAAGCGACTGGCCGGAATCCAGGGCGCTTGTGGGTAGCTGTCAGGAATCGGATTAATGGTTAACTCAATCGGTTTACTGACAATGGTTTCAGCAGAACCACGGAAGCGGTTATAGCGGTCTGTCACACGCGCGGTAAAGCGCTGCCCCGGAATCACTAATGTGCCAGAGGACTCTGGAAAAATAGCGTAGCGCCTTTCGTACACACCAATTCGCTGACCATCAACCACTGTAATGTGTTTCTTCGGGTCCATCAGAGGTTGAACGCGGGCATTGGCTACTTCGAATTCAGACAATGAAGCATCGTCGTGATTGACGGTGTAGTACATACGCTCAATATAGAGCAGTTGCTCCTGCACGTAATGCGTGCCGCTGCTGACTTCAACCTCGAAGAAGAAATGTTCAGATTTTTCAGGCTCGGTCGTCGCGGTGTCTTCAACATTAATACGGATAGGATCGCTGTATTCGCCCTTATATGACAGCGCTGGAATTAATACTTCGCCAGTGCGGCGGGGTAGCAATTCGACTTCCCAGCGGGTTGTTGAAGTACTCTTGCCATTAACGTTTGAGCTTTCTTTGCTGATGCGCGGCCGACCAACTATGTTCCAGTCGCGTTCCAGTGCCGACAGGTCTGGCATGTCGGTGGATAACAGATTCAGAAAACCACCCTGAGTGTCTACGTGCTGCAGTTGCAGAGTCACGGGATCTGAGCGGCCAATCTGTTTACGATCAACGCTTGAGATAAATTCAGCGGCCAACACCAGTTGGCTGGTGACTAGTAGCGCGGCGGTAATAATCCAACGGATTACCATAAAACGTCCTCTTCCGTCTGATCTGCACTCTGGCGGTACTGATATAAAAACTTACGTTGCATCAGCAGACCCGGGTTATCTTCGACTTCGTTCAGCACGGATTCCATCGCCGCTTGCTGCTCGCGGGACAGATGGCTGAACTCTCCATTTTCTTCACTGTTTTGTTGCTCTGCGGCTGTTTGCTTCTGGGCCTGACCTTCATCACCGTTTTGTGAATCCTGCTGGTCGCTCAGGCTGCGGTCTCCGGACTTATCGTTCTCTGGCTGCTGAGCTTTAGCTTGCTGCTGTTCTTGCTTTCCGGTCTGTTGCTCAGCTTGTGCTTGCTCTTCAGCCATCTCTTCAGCATAGGCATCATCGGCAGACTGCTGTTCAGAGTCCTCCCCGGATTCTGAATTCTGGCTGTCAGAGTTCTGGCCTGCAGAACCCTCTGAGTTTTCCGAAGAGTTGCTGTCGCTTTGATTATTCTGATTCTGGTCTGAATTCTGCGATTCTGATGAGTTGCTCTGTGAATTGCTCTGTGAGCTGTTGTCGCCATTATTTTGCGATTTGTCCTGTTGCTGGTCGTTCTGAGAGTTGTCATCAGAATTCTCAGAACCGTCTTCAGAATCAGACGAAGATTGCTCTTGCTGCTTTAGTGCTTCTTCAACCAGTTCAAGGTTTTTCTGCGCTTGTGCCAGTTCAGGGTTTAACTCCAGCGCGTCCCGGTAGGCTTCGGCGGCCTGTTCAAGCTTGCCTTGTTGTGCACGGGCATTGCCGAGGTTGTACCTGGCTTCAGCAGAATTACTTCGTGCGAACGCTTCTTCTGCCGCTTCGTAATTTCCAGCGCGATAATGCGCCGCTGCTTTCCACTCAGGATCATTAAATAATTCGGCAGCTTTTGCGGGGTCATTCGCCATAAGCTCTGCGGCCTGCTGATTGTCCGTTTGCCAGGGATTAGCATGGGCGGTTTCGGGTAGCAGTGGCAAGATCAATACAACACTGAACAATACACCACGACGAAAACCCACAACGGCAATTGGAATCAACACAAAGGCCAGCCAGTATCCGGCATCCTGCCAGGTTTCAAACGTTGTTTCCTGAGCGTTCGCATCGTTGCTGCCAGGAAAACTGCTGGTAAGGCTGCGCCAGTCACTGTCGTTGTAGCTCATGGTTCGCCAACGACTGCCAGTGGCTTCGTAAAGTGCCTGCATAGGTGCCGTATCGAGCTTTGGCAGAACGATCGTACCATCGCCCTTTTTCAGAAACCCCTGATCGCCTATAGGTACCGGAGCACCTTCGGCGGTTCCGACAGCGATCACGCCAAGTTTTACGGAATCACTAAGTGCCAGCGCAATGCGCTCAACGTCTTTGTTCTGAATACCGTCGGTGATTAACAGTGCTGTCGCTTCGTTAACGCCGGCATCCGTCATCAGTGTTCTTGCCTGAGCCAGTGCCTTATCGGGCCGGCTACCCAACTTTGGCATTATTTCGGGCGACAGGGAGGTCAGCAGATGCTCTACCGTCGCTTTATCGTCGGTGAATGGTACGACGGTGTGGGCTTCTCCCGAGTAGGCGATGACTGCAGTGATGCCGTCTTCCCGTCCTCTTACAATATCGGTGGCTTTGCGAATTGTCCGTGTTGCACGGTCCGGTGCGACATCTGTGGCGTTCATCGAAAGCGACATATCGATGAGCAGCACCAGAGCATCCGGATTGCTGATCACAGGAACCGCTTTGCGCTGCCAACTGGGGCCAGACACGGCGACAATGGCGATGGCTGAAGCGACAGAGATAGCGATGACGCCCAGTATCGATGATTTGCCCGGCGTACGGTCGAGCATGTGCGATTGAAGAGCCGGATCAATTAACTGATCCCAGCGTCCTTTTCGCAGTGTCCGCTGCGCCAGCCATACGGTCATAACGACCGCCGGAATCAGCAGCACCAGCCAGATAGGACGCATAAAGTGAATGTTATTCAGGAATTCACTCATGACAGACCTCGCCTGACAAGCATGAGCTGAGCCCAGCCAAGCAGGAGGGCGACCAGCAGTGGCCATTGAAATAGACCAGATTCAGGTCGGTAGGTTTTATTTTCCCGCTCAGTCGGCTCGAGTTCGTCGATCAAGTCGTAAATCTGGCTGAGTTCTTCGGTATTACGGGCGCGGAAGAAGCGCGCTGACGTCAGGTCGGCGATACTTTGCAACTCGCCCTCGTTTAATTCACGCGAAGGATTGATGGTACGACTGCCAAAGAAACTGGGTACCTGCATACTCTCGGCGCCCAGACCAATGGTGTAAATTTTAATACCCAATTCGGACGCCAGCTCGGCGGCTCTGACCGGCTCGACTTTACCAGCGGTATTTTCCCCATCAGTCAGAAGCACAATTACCTGGCTGTCTGACGGGTTCTCACGCATACGTTTTGCCGCGAGGGTGATGGCATCGCCAATGGCGGTTTGTTTTCCTGCCAGACCAAGAGCAGCTTCGTTCATAAAGGTACGGACGGTTTCACGGTCGAAGGTCAATGGTGCTTGCAGGTAGGCGTTTGAGCCGAACAGTATCAGGCCCAGACGGTCGCCTTCGCGTTGGCTGATAAAGTCATTCAGCACGTGTTTAACAATTTCGAGGCGGTTTACCGGGCGGTCATTCAGTTCCATGTCGGCGGTATCCATACTTCCTGAAATATCGACTGCGAGCATCAGGTCCCGGCCTTCTGCAGGCAAGCGTATGGGCTCGCCTAACCAGACAGGGCGAGCCAGTGCACAAACGAGAGCCAGCCAGGCTATAGCGGGCAAAAGCCATTGACGAGCACGGGTTGAATCATCAGAGGCAGTGCCTGATACGCTGTTCCATTGGCTAAGATCAGGAACCTTAAGCGCCGCATCTTCCTGAACTCTGGCGGGAAGTAGATAACGTGCAATCAGGGGCAGTACAAGGAGTGCAAACGCCCATGGGAACTGAAACTCAAACATTGGGTGATTTCCCTGCGGCGTCTGAGACGGCTTTGCGTACACGTTCTGGCGATGTGCGTTTTAACCACTGGCGCAGTTCACTATCGATTAACTCTGCGGCCAGGTCGGGCTGTTGTCGGTACGAACCGTTAGCCAGCGCATCCGTTGTTTTCATTGATAGTGTCGCCCTCGGGTTTATCCTGACAAGATAGGCCGTCCATTCCTCACCGCTGAGTGATAAATTGCTGCTCTCGTCGCAAGCCTTCAGATATCGTTTAAGTGTTTTGTTCAGATTCTGGCAGTAGCGGGTTGAGTCCTGATTATCTGCATATTCTGCCTTTGCCTGATCAAGAAGCGGCAGGGTGAGCGCAAGCGTGCCGCGATGACGATTCCAGCGGATAAATAACCACATCAGTGTAGCAGTAAGAGCAATCACAGCGGCTGCACTCACCCACCAACCCCATGCCAGCGGGAATATGCCTACCGCGGCGGGTTCAATAATATCTTCTAATGGCAGAGCTGCTGGATTCATACGTGCGCTCCGGACAGATCGACAGTGAAGCCCATCCCCTTACGCAGGCAATCCAGAGGGTCCTGGTGCGTCTGAACGTCGATAAGTGGTGTTTTCAGGTGCAGAAGAGATTGCTTAAGCTCGGCAGTCCACGCCTGCCATGCACTCAGCTGTTCGGCGCTGTCGCGGCTGCTGATATTGAGCCGCGAGCGTTGCTTGCCATCCGTCAGCACGTAGTCTCCGGCGGGCTTCTGTATTTCAAGCGGGTCAGTCACCCGAATGGCAATCAGGTCGCAATGGCGGGAGACACTGTAGAGCGCTCGTTCACACTCCTTATCGAACCCGCGCCAGTCAGAAACGATATAGACGGCTGACCCTGGGCGGGCAACCCGTGCCAGGTGGCGACAGATATCGAGCATTCTCGGTTGAGCCGCTACGGCTTCTGTTACTGGCATTTCGGCCAGTCGATGAAGATAAGCCATTAATGTTTTCCGACCCGTGTGTGGACGCAGGTCAAATTCATTAACGTCGTTAAATATCAGGCCACCGACGCGGTCTCCCTGCATGGCTGCCGACCAGGCGAGTAATGCCGAGATATCCGCGGCGACGACTCGCTTGAGTGCTCTGCGGGTACCGAAGTTCATCGTACTGCGCAGGTCAGTGACGAGCAGCACTGGTCGTTCGCGTTCTTCGCGGAATACTTTGATGTGAGGCTCGCCTGTGCGCGCCGTCACGCGCCAGTCCATCGAGCGGATATCGTCTCCCGGCTGGTATCCTCGCACTTCAGCAAAGTCGATTCCGCGGCCGCGAAGCTTCGAAGAGTGGCCTCCCGACTGCTCATTGAGAATCTTTTTCTGACGATGCAGGGGCAGAAGGTTGGACAACACCCGCAACCCCGCAAGACGGGTCGGGTTGATGACTGTCCCATCTGAAAACTCGCGACGGACCATCAGGCTACAGGTACTCGGGACAGCAGTTCGTTGATGACGGTGTCTGTGGTCAGGCCGCTGGCTTCAGCTTCGAAGCTGAGCAGAATGCGATGACGCAGGACATCATGTGCTACTGCCCGTACATCGTCAGGACTGACATAATCGCGCCCCTCCAGCCAGGCATAAGCGCGAGCACAACGGTCAAGAGCAATCGTGCCTCGTGGGCTGGCACCAAACTCGACCCAGCGTGCGAGATCATCACCGTATTTTCCTGGCTCGCGGGTCGCGATAATAAGTTGCACCAGATACTCTTCAACGGCTTCGCTCATGTGCATCTGTAAGACCTGGCTGCGGGCCGCGATCAGGTGCTTCTCGGTTAGTTTGCTGCCGTCGTAGTCTTTATGTGCGAGGGCTTCACCGCGTGCCAGGCGCAGAATCGACTGTTCAGCGCTGGCATCCGGGTAGTCAATTTTTACATGCATCAGAAAGCGGTCGAGCTGGGCTTCCGGCAGAGGGTAGGTGCCTTCCTGCTCAATCGGGTTCTGAGTGGCCATCACCATGAACACTTCTGGCAGCTCGCGGGTAACACCACCGACAGTGACCTGACGCTCAGCCATGGCTTCCAGTAACGCGCTCTGAACCTTGGCGGGCGCACGGTTGATTTCATCAGCGAGAATCAGGTTGTGAAAAATAGGGCCTGCCTGAAAATCGAAGCTTTGTGTCTCAGGGCGGTAGATTTCTGTCCCCGTGATGTCACCGGGTAAGAGGTCTGGCGTAAACTGAACACGTTTGAATTCCCCCTCCATACGATCGGCGAGGGCGTTAATCGCTTTCGTTTTCGCAAGGCCAGGTGCGCCTTCAACCAATAAGTGTCCATCGGCTAATAATGTCAGGAGCAGCCTCTCAACGAGCTGAGGCTGGCCAATGATGGTTTTCTGTAGATTGTCACGGAGTTGTTGGAATCCGTTTTGTAAGCTCATTTGAATCCAGTCCTGATTCTTATCGGTGTGTTGGCCTCTGAATTTCCAGAGTGACAAGGATTTTAGAGATTCCGCTGTGGCGGTCAACGCTCTGATCACGCCTTGTTAATAAAGTTATCTGCATGTCGGTAAAGTAGCGTAAACATTCCTTGCGTACGCTCAAGTGGCAAAGCTGACAGATAGTCTAAGCTTTAGACATAACTATTACTGGAACCCTGTGGCGAGTGACTGCAATGCTTACACCTTTACACGCTCTGATCAACGAACGGAATGAGTCTTCTCTGGCGTCTCAGTTAACGCGGTTCGCAGACCTTTACTACTCAGGTGCGCCCTCAGATGAGGTACTCAGCCGATCTGTAGAAGATCTGTACGGAGCCACGCTGTCCTGCTGGCAGTTTATCCAGCTCCGCGCTGAAGGAGAGCCAAAGGTTCGTGTATTCAACCCAGATCATGAAAACCACGGTTGGCAGTCTCTTCATACAGTCATTGAAATTGTCTTCGATGACATGCCATTTCTGGTTGATTCGGTGCGGATGCAGCTTAACGCCCGCCAGATGTCACTTCATGCTATCCACTATTGCGTACTGCATGCCGGCCGTGATGAGAAAGGCCAGTTCAAATCGACAGGGCAGTGGCACAAGCCGGGTAAAGGCAAGACGTCAGAAGCTATTATATACATTGAGGTAGACCATCATTCTGATGAGCAGTTGATGGCCGACCTCGCGCAAGAGATTGAAGAGGTTCTGCGAGAAGTACAGCGCTGCGTACGCGACTTCCCTGAGATGCTTGAAAAAGCGAAAAAGACGGCTCAGGAACTACGCGATGCATGTACGGTTAATGATAAAGAGGCCTGCACCGAGGCAGCCGAGTTTGTTGATTGGATGGCCTCTAACCACTTCACTTTTCTGGCGTACGATGAGTTCACGGTCAGTGATGCGAAGTCTGGCAAAGTTGTGGATCGCGACCCTACTCATGATCTGGGAATCTTCCGTAATATTGATACCACACGTTCACGTGTTCAGCTAAAAGAACTGGAACCTGAGATCCGTGAATTTATTACCGGACCGTCGCTGATTAATTTTATGAAGTCAGGAAACCGCAGTCGCATACATCGTCCTGCTTACCCTGATTATGTTGTTGTGAAGCGTTTTGATAAGCACGGAAACGTGATCGGTGGCATGCGTTTTATGGGCTTGTTCACCTCAATTGTCTATATCGAGACGCCGAACAACATTCCGATTATCCGCCGTAAACTCACAGCGATTCGTGAGAAAGCTGGTTTCGAACGCGCAAGTCACAGTGCCAAAGAGCTGGATCGCATCCTTGAAGTGTATCCCCGCGATGAGCTGTTTCAGTCGGATGTTGAGCAGCTGTATAAAACGGCCAACAGTGTCTTGAATATTCAGGAACGGCGTCAGACGCGTGTGTATCTGCGCAAAGACACATACAGCAAGTTCCTCTCGTGTATTGCTTATACACCGCGAGATGTTTACAACACAGAACTGCGTCAGAAAATGGAAGATATTCTGACTCAGGAGTTCAGCCCGCTGGACATTGAATTTAATACCTACTTCTCTGAGTCGGTTCTGGCAAGAACGCACTTTATTGTGCGCCTGAATCCCGAAAAAGAGCTCAGCTACGATGAGGCTGTGGTCGCCAATAAAATCCGCCAGGTCGTCCGTTCCTGGACTGATGACTTGCACGCGGCTCTGGTTGAGCAGGTGGGCGAGGAACGTGGAAATATTCTTTATCACGAATATCGTTCAGCATTTCCAGCGGGCTACCGTGAAGATTTTTCTGCCCGCACCGCTGTGGCCGATATCCAATACATGGATACCCTTAAGTCTGCTTCTGAAGGTCAACTCGGTATGTCTTTTTACCGGGAACTTGAAGGAGGCCAGAACGAGCTCAGGTTTAAGCTGTTTAATCCAGATACCATTCTTCCGCTCTCTGACATTATTCCAGTGCTGGAAAACTTCGGTCTGCGAGTGATGGGCGAGCATCCATACGAGATTGTCTGCAGTGACGGTCGTCGTGTCTGGATTCATAATTTCTCACTGAAATATACCCTGTCTGACAGCATCAATATTGCTGAGGTAAAACAGGTCTTCCAGGAGGCATTTCGCGCTATCTGGGATGGTCGCGCAGAGAACGATTCGTTCAACCGGCTGGTACTGGGTGCCAGATTAGGTTGGAAAGATATTGCTCTACTAAGAGCCTATGCAAGGTACATGAAGCAGATTCGCTTCGGTATTTCTGAGAATTATATTGCCGACACGCTGAGCCGTTATATTCCGATCAGTGCTCAGATCGTGAATCTCTTTCATGCACGCTTCGGCCTTAGCGATCAGTCTTCTGACGAGCGTAGCAAAGCAGTCGCTGAGGTCGAAGGTCAGATCCATGAGGCGCTCGACAGCGTTGATCAACTGAATGAAGATCGAGCTATCCGTCGTTATATCGAGCTGATCAAAGCAACGTTGCGTACTAACTACTTTCAGCCGGATGCCGAGGGTAAACCGAAGAGTTATCTGTCATTTAAGATTAAACCATCGGAAATTACCGACATTCCTCTGCCACGTCCGATGTTCGAGATTTTCGTATATTCTCCGCGCATTGAAGGTGTTCACTTGCGCGGTGGTAAGGTCGCACGCGGCGGTCTGCGCTGGTCCGATCGTGTGGATGATTTCCGTACCGAAGTTCTCGGGCTGGTAAAAGCTCAGCAAGTTAAGAACGCGGTCATTGTCCCTGTGGGAGCCAAGGGGGGCTTTGTATCCAAGTGTCCGCCAACCGAGGGTGGACGCGATGCCTTTATCGCTGAAGGTATTGCCTGTTATCAGACCTTTATCAGTGCGCTTCTTGATGTCACCGACAACCTGATTGAAGGTGAAATAGTGCCACCAGAGTCAGTTGTTCGCCACGATGAGCCTGATCCGTATCTCGTCGTTGCTGCAGATAAGGGCACCGCTACGTTTTCAGATATCGCTAACGAAATTGCTGTGAATCGCGGCTTCTGGATGGGCGATGGTTTTGCGTCCGGCGGTTCGGTAGGTTATGACCATAAGAAGATGGGCATCACCGCACGCGGAGCCTGGGTATCGGTGCAGCGTCACTTCCGTGAGCGCGGTATCAATGTTCAGACAGATGATTTTACTGTCGTGGGCATCGGGGATATGGCGGGCGACGTATTTGGCAATGGCATGTTGCTGTCTGAGCATATTCAGCTGGTCGCAGCCTTCAACCACATGCATATCTTTATCGATCCTGAGCCTGATTCTGCTTCCAGCTTTAAAGAGCGTAAGCGGCTGTTTGAACTGCCACGATCAAGCTGGGAAGACTATGACAAGTCATTAATTTCTAAAGGTGGCGGTATATTCTTGCGTTCGGCAAAAAGTATCGACATTACCCCAGAAATGAAGAAACGTTTCGGCATCAGTGAGAGCAAGCTTGCGCCGAATGAGTTGATTAAAGCAGCTCTTAAGGCCGAAGTTGATCTGATCTGGAACGGTGGTATTGGCACCTATATCAAAGCATCGTCCGAGCTGGATTCTGACGTTGGTGACAAGGCCAATGATGCACTCAGAATTAACGGGAAAGATGTCCGTGCGAAAGTTATCGGTGAGGGCGGGAACCTCGGTGTCACTCAACTTGGCCGTATTGAGTTTGGTCTTAATGGCGGCGCGTCGTATACAGACTTTATCGACAACGCGGGTGGCGTTGACTGCTCTGACCATGAAGTAAATATTAAGATTATGCTCAACGAGATCATGGATAATGGTGATCTCACCCGTAAACAGCGTAATCAGGTCTTCCTGGAGCAAACCGACCCGGTTGCGGATCTGGTTCTGAATAACAATTATCACCAGACCCAGGCAATCGCACTTGCCTACCGTGATTGCCGAGAGCGTCTCGACGAATACATCCGTCTGATGAAAGACTATGAGCAGCAGGGTAAGCTGAATCGCTCACTCGAATTTTTGCCGGATGAAGAAGAATTACAGGATCGCCGCAACGATAATACGGGGCTGACAAAGCCTGAACTGGCCGTTCTGATTTCGTATACCAAAGCGGATATGAAAGAGCGTTTAAACGCCTCGAAAATTACGTCAGATGACTATATTTCGAAGATTCTATCGACGGCATTCCCAGCGGCGTTGAATAAGAAATTCTCTGAAGCCATTAATAATCACCGGCTACGTAAAGAGATTATTGCGACTCAGCTGGCCAATGACATGATTAATCACATGGGCATTACCTTTGTGAATCGCCTGGGAGACTCTACTGGTGCCTCGATCGTCGATATCGCCCGGGCCTATGTGACAGCTCGGGATACTTTCTCCCTGCATGACCATTGGCGCGAGATCAGCGCGCTCGACTACAAGGTGCCAACAGCGGTTCAGGAAAACATGATGGCTGAGCTGATGCGCCTGGTACGACGCGCGACGCGCTGGTTCCTGCGCAATCGTCGTGTTGCGGTAGATATCGCCAGCGAAGTCGATCGCTTCGGGACTGCTGTGCAACACATAGCTCACAACCTTAGCTCGACTCTGAAAGGTGATGCTCTCAAGCGATGGCAGCAGGAGTTTGACCAACGGAAAGAGCAGGGTGTACCCGAAGACCTCGCTGCATTTACGGCAGGTGCCGGTGAGCTGTACTCCTCTCTCGGGATCATCGAAGCTGCGTCTCAGTCTGATTGCCCGGTTGAGCGTGTGACTCAAGCTTACTTTGGCGTTGGCGACCACCTGTCACTGAACTGGTTCTTACGTCAGATCAATGATTTGCCGACCAGTAATCACTGGGAAGCGATGGCACGTGAAAGCTTCCGTGATGATCTTGACTGGCAGCAGCGTTCGCTCACTGTGGGCATTCTCAAGGGGCACTCTGACGAAACCGACCTTGATGTTGCAATTGAACACTGGGAGAAAGAGCAGGATATTCTCGTCGAGCGCTGGGGGCGTATGCTTGAAGATCTTAAGAGCATCGAACAGACCAGCTTCCCGATGATCGCCGTCGCTCTGAGGGAGCTTCTGGACCTTGCTCAGGCAAGTCGTCACGCCTGAGATTTGATCTGATGCCTGCGCCGGTGTAAAACTGCGTTTTTCACCGGCGTGTATCGGGTTTTGATCAGACTACTTATTTCATTCTTTCTGCTGTCGACACTTATTCCGTCTACTCTGAGCGCAGCGGAGGTTGATCACTTCAGCCAGCTGCCTGCTGTGGATATGGCAGACAGCCGCTCGCCGCTCAACGACGAGGTGGCACAGCGAATAGACCGCGCCCTGAAACGCGCCAATCGAAATGCTCCGCATTTAAAACCACGCAAAGTACAGCGTGTGCCTAAGCAGTCGCGTTGTGATGTAGATCGCTTGTACGACTCTTTTCGCGTATTGCTGGCCCGGCCAATTGTAGGTCAGGTCGAATCCTTTGCTGAGCAGCACCCGGATTTAGATCGCATTCGCATGACCCTGCCTGATTCCATCTATCGCGATTTTACCTGGCCGCATTCACCGACACTCGTTCTTTCAGAGCGGGTAGCGTCGGTTGTTCGTGTGGGCGAGCACTTTGTCGGCACGGATAAGTTCGGGCACTTTTTTACCGAGGGATTCAGTTATTTTCGTGAAACTGAGCGGATGACGCTGCCACTGAAGCATGCCTTTCTGTTTGGTGAATGGACCGAATCTGTTTATTTTGGTGCAGAAACGACCGGGGTGTATTCGTTTGCCGATCTGGTGGCCAACTTCAACGGCCTGAGATTCTGGAACCGGATTCTGTCGGAGCATCCAGATCCTTTGCTGGAACGAGCACTTCCGCCTTATGTTGCCTGTGAGGATGAAAAATGGGTCGTCGCGGCAAAATTCGACTGGCGTGAGTACATAGACCCTGCCTGGAACGAAAGTGTTAACTGCTCAATGATGCGCACGCTGGGCCTGCTCGAGAAAGTACTGAATACCGGGCCTGTGTGTAATCCAACGCTGCTGCCATGGAGGCGTTACGGTGAACTGGCACCTGTGCTTTTTAACCAGCATGGACTTGCCGTTTTACCAGACTATCTTCAGCCTGAAGTTATCCTGACTCAGCGCCACCCTGAACTCATGACCGAAAGCCGCATTTCCTGGATAAAAGGCGTTCGTGAGTGGCTTGAGAAATGGCGTATCCGTCAGGATGTGAAGCGTGAGCAACGGGCCGTTGCGGGGGATCGGCAGGGAGTCGCACCATGATGCAACGAATCATCGTCGACCTGAATATCAGTAGCGATGAATATCTTCGCTATTATCAGGGGGATGCCCGGACAGTGCTTGCGTACTCAACGGACGGTAGAAAGGTTCGGTTCCCTGCGGGGGTACTGCAGCGCGTAGTTACTCGCGATGGAGTGCGCGGGCGCTTTGCCATCCTGTTTAATCAGCAGGGCAAATTCGAGGGAATTGAGCGCGTCGGCTGACTTTTTAGCCGAGAGGGATCTACAGCGGCCGCATTAGTCCCTATAATGCGCGCAAATCTATTGTCACCCTGATGTATTGAGAGATTACTATGAGTTGGTACAGCCTCGCCCGACATTTCCTGTTTATGATGGATGGAGAAACATCCCATGATCTGGGGCTGAAGATGCTGGGCAGAGCGGAAAAGCTCGGCGTACTTGGCTTATTGGCTAAAAAGGTACCGGATCAGCCGGTCACCGTTGCTGGAGTTACCTTCCCGAATCCGGTTGGCCTGGCCGCCGGGCTGGATAAAAATGGTGATTACATTGACGCCTTTGCACGTCTGGGGTTTGGTTTTATTGAGATTGGCACTATTACGCAGCGTCCTCAGCCTGGTAACCCGAAGCCGCGTCTCTTCCGTCTGCCTGAAGAGCGCGCCATCATCAACCGTATGGGCTTCAACAATAAAGGTGTTGATCACCTGGTTGAGCAGGTTAAGAAAGCGAAGTTCAAAGGCGTGCTGGGCATTAACATCGGTAAAAACTTCGATACCGCAGTGGAAGACGCCACATCAGATTATTTGATCTGCCTTGAGAAGGTTTACCAGCACGCGACGTACATTACGGTCAATATCTCCTCACCAAACACACCCGGGCTTCGCACTTTGCAGTACGGCGATGCTCTACGTGATCTTCTGATGCCGCTGAAGGCGCGTCAGGCAGAACTTGCGAAAGAGCATGGTTACAAGCCAATCTTTGTGAAGATTGCGCCCGATATGGAAGACGAAGAAATTGATACCGTGGCGCAGACGCTTCTCGATTGTGAAATTGACGGCGTTATTGCGACTAACACCACCTTGTCTCGTGAAGGCGTTGAAGGTTCAAAACATGGCGCTGAGGCAGGTGGTTTATCCGGCGCGCCAGTCACTGATCTTTCAACCATGACCATTGAGCGACTGTGCGGCGTATTGGGTGATCGTATGCCTGTTATTGGTGTTGGCGGCATTCTCGAAGGTGAAGATGCAGTTGATAAAGTACGTGCAGGCGCCTCTCTGGTTCAGGTGTATTCTGGCTTTATTTATCGTGGCCCAGAGTTGATTGGCGAGTGCGTGCGTTCTCTCAGCAAAGCCTGACCGACGCGGATTAGTTAGTAGCATATAAAAAGCCCGGCATAGCCGGGCCAAGCTCCCCGGGTGAGGGAGACGTGAGTCTGACGAAACTCGTCAGGAGTGGAGTAAAATTCTTCAGTGGCGGGTAATTACACCGCCATTCGATGAATACCAGAAACGCCGGTATAACCATCCCAGTTGTCTTCGCGTCCGGATCGCCAACCAGCCATCCAGTCGTCGTGTGTAGGGCCTGCGGGGGCCAGATCTTTGGAGCGGCGTTCTACGCCTGCCCGGTAGCCACGTGCAAAGGCTCTTTCCTGCATGTCGCGTTTCTGTCTTTTCATAGAGTTGCTTCCTCGCTGTTATTAAAACATCGGTTAGCCACAGAAAAATCGGCGGACCACGTACAGTTGTACCGTGACAACACGGTGAATGTTAATGAATTATTTCTTCTAAGTGATAAGGTTTTAGCGCCTTTTCGCTATTACCCTGAGTGTATGAATGTATGAGTGACGTAGAATATAACGATCCAAATACCAATTGGCTGGCTGTCTGTGCAAAGGGCACCGAAGCATTACTGGCCGATGAAATCAGACACTTAGGCGGAAGTGTTGATAAAGAGAGCCATATTGGCGTCTATTGGCACGGTGATCTGGAGGCCGCCTATCGGGTGTGTTTATGGTCACGTCTCGCCAGCCGCTTGCTGCTTCCATTGTTGGAATGTCAGGTAGAAAGCGCCGATGAAATGTTCAAAATGGCGAAGACGGTCGACTGGCCCTCTTTATTTCCCGTTGAAGCGACGTTCCGTATCGATTTTCACGGCAGCAGTCGGTTTATCAATAACACTCAGTTTGGTGCGCAGCGCATCAAAGATGCGGTGGTCGATGTCTTCCGTGAGCAGACGGGCGTGCGACCATCGGTCGATAAGTCGGGTGATATTCGTATCGAAGCCCAGTTGCGCAAAGGGCGTCTGTCGCTGTTTCTGAATGTCTCCGGGGACAGCCTGCATCGTCGGGGCTATCGCCTACAGCCGGGCAAGGCGCCGCTGAAAGAAAATCTGGCCGCGGCCCTGCTGATCCGTGCCGGCTGGCCTGAGCTGGCAAAAGAGGGCAAGACCCTTGTTGACCCTATGTGCGGCTCGGGCACTTTACTGATTGAAGCCGGCCTCATGGCCGCGGACGTAGCACCGGGTCTTAACCGGCAGGGCTGGGGGTTTGATCGCTGGAAGAGCCACGAACGTAAGCTCTGGATGAAGCTGGTGGATGAAGCGCGCCAGCGTCGTACTGACGGCATCAATGGGTTGAAGAACCGTTTGTATGGCTTTGATATTGATTCTGAGCAGCTGAATGCGGCCAACAAGAACCTGGAGCGATCAGGACTGGCGGGCAAAGTGCATCTTGAGCGTCGTGATATCAATGACCTGCGCGTTCAGAAAGAGGTAATACATCAGGGCGGTATGGTGATCTCCAACCCGCCTTACGGTGAGCGCCTGAGCGAATTACCTCAGCTAGCGCCTCTGTATCAGCAATTGCATGATGCCACCATGAAATTACCTGAGTGGCGTGTTGCTATTTTCACCGGCAATACGGACCTCGCCCGCGCTATTCGTCGCCCTCTCGATAAACAATATAAGTTTATGAACGGCAAAATCGAAACCAAATTGTTGGTTTTCGGGGCGGCCGACGAACGCTCATCACGTCCGCAGCCGAGTGCGATACGCGGCCCGGTAGAAGCCTTTGCGAATCGTCTGAAAAAGAACATGAAGAATCTCGGTAAATGGGCAAACCGTGAGAATATTCATTGTTATCGCATATACGATGCCGATATTCCGGAATACGCGGTGGCCGTTGATCGTTACGAAGACTGGCTTCACGTGCAGGAATACGTACCGCCGAAGTCGATTGACCCTCAGGTCGCTGAAAAGCGTCTGCTGGATGTTCTTGCAGCCTTACCTGAGGTCACTGGCGTGCCTGCGGAGCAGATTGTACTCAAGCGCCGTGAGCGTCAGAGTGGTAAACGTCAGTACGAGAAGCAGAGCGATGAAAAGCACACCATGACCGTCCGTGAAGGGCAGGTGAATGTGCTGGTGAACCTTCGCGACTATCTCGATACCGGTCTGTTCCTTGATCACCGCCCGACGCGCCTGCATATTGCAAAACAGGCGGCGGGTAAGCGTTTCCTTAACCTGTTCTGTTATACCGCAACGGCGTCTCTGCATGCCGCGGCTGCCGGCGCACAGACCACCAGTGTCGATATGTCGCGCACCTATCTGAACTGGGGCCGTGATAACTTCCGTGCTAATGAACTGAATCCTGACGAGCACAGCTTTATTCAGGCCGACTGTCTGCAGTGGCTGAAAGATGACACGGGCGAATACGATCTTATCTTTATGGACCCGCCAACCTTTTCAAACTCGAAGCGTATGGAAGGTGTGCTGGATATCCAGCGTGACCATGTGGATCTTATTCGCATGGCGATGGACCGGTTAGCGCCCGGTGGCACGCTGATATTCTCAAATAATCTGCGTAAGTTCAGCCTCGATCGTGATGCGCTGTCGGAGTTCAGTATCCGGGATGTGACGGGCAAGTCGATTCCTAAGGATTTCGAACGTCGCCAGAATATTCATGTGTGTTTTGAAATCTCGCACCGCGATTAAACTTTAAGTTTGGCTTAACCAGGGAAGGTAAAGGTTGTCATTAAAATCGAACTGGCCACAAATCAAACGGACGTTAGAGCAGTCGCAGGCCTCAGCCGTGCATTGCTCCATTGCGACGGTCTGCCCTGACGGTACTCCGCATATTACACCTGTCGGCACGGTATTTCTTCGTGATGATCAGACGGGCTTCTTTTTCGACCACTACGCAGTGTCACTGGGTGAGAACATAGACTCGAACCCGAACGTCTGCGTGTCGGCAGTAAATGTAGGGCGTTGGTTCTGGCTCAAGTCGCTGATAACCGGGCGTTTTGCCGCGGAACCCGGTGTTCGACTCTACGGCAAAGCTGGCCCGGCACGGCCAGCTACGACTGAAGAGCTCCAGATGATTCATAAACGCGTTGCTTCGACCCGGTGGTTGAAGGGAGCACGGATGCTCTGGAGTGATTTTCAGGTGGTCAGAGATATCGAGTTTACTGATTTTAAGCCTGTGGCCTATCCCATGATGATGGACGGGATGTGGTCTTCTGATTAAATGCACTAGTAGGGTGCAATACTGTCCATTATGGTAAATATTGGTGCTATATCTGAGTGATGCTGTTTGATAATGCCTCACGCATAAGAATTTCTGCATTACGCTAGCGCACGCCAGCTCTATCCTTGTGCGTTTTCATTGTCCGATTGTCGCAAAGTGGACAAAGTGGCACATCTCCTGCTTAAACGTTCCCCTATCGAAGGATTCTTATGGGCTTTTGCCCTGATGTTGCGCAAAGGGCACCGCTAGAGTGCGCCGCGCCAAATACAAACTTAACGAACTATCAGAGGACAACTCGTGGATATCACAGGTATCAACTCCGCTGTCGAAACTCTTATGTACAGCGCGAACACAATGTTTATTCTGCTGGGTGCCATCATGGTACTGGCGATGCACGCAGGCTTCGCGTTTCTTGAGGTCGGTACAGTACGTCACAAGAACCAGGTAAATGCCCTGGTGAAAATCATTACTGATTTTGGCATCTCAACCATTGCCTACTTCTTTATCGGTTATCAGGTTGCTTATGGCATGGACTTCTTCGCCAGTGCTGCGGAGCTGACTGAAAACAATGGCTATGAGCTGGTGAAGTTCTTCTTCCTGCTGACCTTTGCGGCGGCAATTCCAGCCATTATTTCTGGTGGTATTGCTGAGCGTGCGAAGTTTTACCCAATTCTGATTGCTTCAGCACTGACGGTTGCATTCGTATATCCATTCTTTGAGGGCATCATCTGGAACGGCAACGCCGTCTTTGGTTTCAGCCTGCAAGCATGGTTAGAAGAAACCTATGGCGCTGGCTTCCACGATTTCGCCGGTTCTGTCGTTGTGCACGGTGTCGGTGGCTGGATTGCCTTTGCCGCTGTCTTCCTGCTGGGTGCGCGACGTGGTCGCTACCGTGACGGTAAAGTTACCGCATTTGCTCCTTCAAATATCCCATGGTTGGCTATGGGCGCGTGGATTCTGACCGTTGGCTGGTTCGGTTTTAACGTGATGTCTGCACAAACACTGGACGGTATTTCGGGGCTGGTGGCTGTAAACAGCCTGATGGCGATGGTCGGTGGTGTTGTTGTTGCCATGGTTGTTGGTCGCAATGACCCAGGCTTTATTCATAATGGCCCTCTGGCAGGCCTGGTAGCCGTGTGTGCTGGTTCAGACGTATTGCATCCAATCGGTGCACTGCTGGTTGGCGGTGTTGCTGGTGCGCTGTTTGTTTGGGTCTTCACTCTGGCTCAGAACAAGTTTCCTAAGTTCGATGATGTGCTTGGTGTATGGCCACTGCACGGCCTGTGTGGTGCCTGGGGTGGTATTGCCTGCGGTATCTTTGGTACAGAAGCGATGGGCGGTCTGGGTGGCGTAAGCCTGATGTCTCAGCTGATCGGTACTGTTGCTGGTATCGCAGTGGCTCTGATTGGTGGTTTCATCGTCTACGGTCTGGTGAAGGCTGTATCGGGTATCCGTCTGAGCGAGGAAGAAGAATTCAATGGTGCGGACTTGTCGATCCACAAGATCGGCTCGACCAGCAACGACTGATCCGTCGTACTGTTGATAAAACCCGTTTCGGCGGGTTTTTTTATGCCTGTACAGACGTAAACGGTGAAGCAGAAATCAGATGATCGTCGCCAGAAACTCAGCGACTTTGACCGACGCCGGGCCGTGAAAGGCTTCCTGAAACGCATCGGCTCCGCGCGAAGGTTCCAGGTTAATTTCTACGGTTCTGGCATTTACGCTGTTTGCTACCTCGACAAATCCGGCTGCAGGGTAGACGTTGCCAGAAGTACCAATACTAATGAACAGGTCGCATTGCTCTAACGCTTGATAGATTTCTTCCATGTCCAACGGCATTTCGCCGAACCAGACAATATGCGGTCGCAAGCTGGGTGTGTTACAGCATTCACAAAGACTGGTCGCATTAATATCAGTCTGTTGATTATGAATTCTTCCGGTGTTCAGGCAGCGGGATTTTTTCAATTCACCATGCATATGGATGAGATTCTTCGAGCCTGCTTGTTGGTGCAGATGGTCGACGTTTTGTGTGACCAGTAAAAAATCACCGGCAAAGTTCCGTTCAAACTCGGCAAGTGCAATATGAGCCGGGTTAGGATTGACGTCATTAAGCTGTGCACGGCGGCCGTTGTAAAAACGTTGCACCAGGTTGGGGTCTCGCGCGAAGGCTTCGGGTGTCGCTACATCTTCCAGGCGGTGGTTTTCCCATAGGCCTCCGTTATCCCGAAACGTATTGATGCCCGATTCAGCAGATATTCCTGCGCCAGTCAGTACGACGATACGTTTCGGTGTTGTCATTACTTTTCTTCCTCAAAATGGTCTGAGAAAAAACCACGGATCTCGTCGGCGCGTTGCATTGCATCACTGTAACCGAGATCAATCAGTGCTTTACAGAATCCCTTAGAAAACAACAGATAACTGAGAATACCAGAGCCGTTCTGTCCGGCGTTTCCGCTGCCGCCTAATGTCATTTTCAGCGCTTTGGGAATTTCGGCGGCGTGTTCTCCCGCAATCTGGTCGATCGAACGGCTGGGATTAATCTCCAGCAATTCAATCGGTTTAAGTTCCATGCCGGCTTCTTTGCGAACGTCTTCAGGGATGCTTGTCAGTGTACGGTTAATACGACGTAAGCGTTCGACGTCGGTTTCCATGCTGTCGAGGAAGGCGGCGTTTAACATATGTCCCATGACTTTAGCCGGGCTCGGATACGCCGCAGGAGGTTTCACGTGATCTTTGCGCTTGTGCGCAATACCAGACACACCAATCACCATGACTTTTTCGGCGCCAAGGTGAAGGGCTGGGCTGATTGGTGCCAGCTGGCGAACTGCGCCATCAGCAAAATACTCACCGTGCAGTTTCACCGCTGGGAATATCATGGGAATGGCAGAGGATGCCATCAAATGGTCAAGCGTGATTCGAGTGCGTTTGCCAACCCGGCGGTGGCGATTCCAGTTGGTAATGCTGTAATGCCCCTGGAAAAAAGCGACTGATTCTCCCGTTTCGAGACCCGAGCAGTTAACCGCGATAGCATGTAAGGCGCCGTTATCAATCGCTCCCTGAATCTGGTCGAATTTAATTACCTCGCCAAGAAGCTCTCGTAAAGGTTGATTATTCAGCAGCGATACCGGGTCATTTTTAAATCGCTTTCCCATAACCATGGATCGCGCCATTCTGAGAATGCCGTGTGAAACACCGAGAAAATCAGTGCGATAAATATGATCTGGGGTGAAATGCATCCAGATACGTTCGAGATGCTTGATACCTATGCGGTAATTTTCCGCGTAACTGGCAAGGGCGACACCATTAATCGCGCCGGCGGACGTCCCTGAAATAACATCGAACGGATTGTAGTGGCCTTTCGGGAGAATTTTATGAATAGCTTTTAATACACCGACCTGATAAGCAGCTCGGGCACCGCCACCAGACAGAATCAGCCCTGATTTTTTTACTTCCAAAAGCACCTTCCAGAGGGTCGTTCGACTTTTATGAATAAGCCACGAGTATAGTGCATAATGGTCGCCACTGTGATGACCTGAGGCCCGAAATGTTCACTGGAATTGTGCAGACCCGACTCGCTGTTGCTGATGTTCTCAAGAAGGAGGACTTCGCGACCTTTATCTTTGAATTCTCTGATGAGTTGACCACTGGTCTTGAAATCGGTGCTTCGGTGGCGATCAATGGAACCTGTCTGACAGCCCGATCTATCGACAAAGATGGCACTGGAAATGCGCGTGTCAGCTTCGATGCCATAGGCCAGACCTTAAAGGTCACTAACCTTGGTGATCTCAGTTCGGGGATCATCGTGAACATTGAGCGGGCGGCAAAGTTTGGTGATGAGATTGGCGGGCATCTGCTGTCTGGCCACATTATGCAGCAGATCAAGGTCGTCGAGGTTATTGAGTCGGCGAATAACCTTGTGGTCTGGATGGAGCGTCCAGCGACGCTTGTTCCTTATCTTCTTGATAAAGGCTATGTCGCTCTGAATGGCTGCAGCCTGACGATCGCGGAGGTGGAGCGCGATCGCTTCTCTGTCCACCTGATCCCAGAGACGCGTGATGTAACCACGTTTGGACTGGTCTCGGTAGGCGATAAAATCAATGTTGAAGTTGATCCACAGACGCAGGCAGTGGTTGATACCGTTCAGCGTCTGTTGGGTTCCGCAGATGCGTTGGGGTCTCTATTGGAGACGATCAGAGCGACTTCAGGTAACGGATAATATCGCCTGACTCGTACATCCACTCCTGTTTGTCACCGTCTTCTATCAGCAAGCAGGGGACGGTAGTGCGGCCAGTGGCTTCCTGCTGTTGTTTCCGGTACTGACTGTTTTGCATCACGTTGCGCTTTTCTACTTCGACACTGAAGCTCGGCAGTGCCATGAGTACACGCTGACAAAATGGGCAATAGTCGTGGTAGTAGAGGGCGTAAGTCATTCAGGGGTATCCCTTTAACTGAGAATTCTATGGTTGAGTATACCGAACATTTGGTCTTGTTTCTTATTGCTGTTGTCGCTAACTGGTTTTCGGCTCTGGCAGGCGGTGGGGCGGGGCTGATTCAATTACCCATTCTTATTTTTATGGGGCTGCCGTTTTCTCTGGCGCTGGCAACGCACAAAATTGCGACCGTTGCCCTCGGGCTGGGAGCAACGGTGCGGCACCTTCGGGAGGGGCATCTCGATAAGCTGATTCTGCTGGTTATTTTTCTTGCGGGTGCGCCCGGTGTGATTATGGGCGCACTGTTTATTCTTGATGTTGATGGTCGTCAGGCAGAAATCGCGCTCGGTATCCTGACCCTGATGCTGTCTCTTTACTCCTGGTTCCGGCCGGAGCTTGGTTTGGCGACAGAGAACAAGCACCGTGATTTCGTGGGGCTGCTAATCGGCGCGCTGGGGTTGTTTGTTATCGGTTTTGCTAATGGCGCTTTATCGGCGGGTTCTGGTTTATTTGTCACCTTATGGCTGGTCTATTGGTTTGGCCTGGAATATAAGCTCGCAGTCGCTCAGACGCTGGTGGCTGTCGGCCTTGGATGGAATGGCACGGGTGCGGTCACTATGGGTGCGGTTGCTGAAGTGAAGTGGGACTGGATACCTGCGTTGATCGCCGGCTCGCTGGTCGGCGGCTATCTGGGCGCGCATACCTCGATACAGTCGGGTAACTTGCTGATTAAGCGACTGTATGAGGTCATTACATTGCTGGTCGGTATCAAGCTTCTCTGGGGCTGAGGGTTCGTCTGCGAATACTGATCAGGGCCAACAGTAGTGTTAGCCATACGCTTGTAGTACCCGCACCGGTAGACGAGTCTTCATCTGACTCTGTAATCAGTGTGATGTCGACGGTTTCGGCGCTCGCCGCTGGATTGAGATTCACGGTCACGGGCGGCAGAGCGCTGTGGTCCACTGTCATGCTCTCGGGCAGGGCGCTGCCAAGTGTGGATGTCCACTCATACTCTATACGCGTATTGCTCAGCTCGTTCAGGTCGGCCAATACCTGACTTCCATCACTGAGGTTTATAAGAACTTCGGGCAGTTCCGAGTCAAAGTTGAAGCCCTGAGCCTGAATCAGACCGGTGAGCGTATATGAAACTGCTGCCGGATCGAGAGTCACAGAAACCGCGTTGGTATTGGCCGGTACCTGGAGCTCTTCAGCGCTGAATTCATCGCCGTCGATTTCAATATCAACCGCCGTTGCGGGAACAACGATGGTCGCAATGCCGTTGGTATCTGTCTCTGCATTGGCATCCAGACCCCAGCCCTCCAGTCTGTCGTCGACAATACTGATGTCTGCGCCAGCAACCGGACGGCCGCTGTCGTCAGTTACGGAAATGGTGACGGTGCGGCTTGCAACAATATTGAGGTTGAGTTCGCTATCCGGCACATTGCTGGCCGTCGCTGTGACGGTTCCGTTGAGGATGGCGCTGAGTGACAGACCTACCGTTGCGCGGTTGAATTCACTGCTTTCGTCCGGTGCATTAATCGAGGTAAGTGGTGAGCCGGTCGTATCTAAGAAGTCGACACCACCGCTGCCCGAAAGGCTGATCGTGGTTGCTGCACTGGCACCTTCGATGTAAAGCAATGCAGAATCTGTGCTTTGCAATAAAGGATCGACGGAAGCGGTCAGGCGAAGCGGGCGCTCAATGTAGAAGGTCGCTGTGTTGCCACTGCCGTCACTGACGTCGAGCGTATAGACACCCGCAAATGCCCCTGAATCTGGCATGACGAGCGAGCCGTTGCTGATCAGTTCAGAGCGGTCGACGCCGTCGAAGAAGACACCTGTTGTGTAGTTACCTGTGCCACCGGCAGGGGTGACTGCAATTGCTCCCAGACCGCCATCGTAAGTCTCACTGTCGTTGAGAGAAACACCGCCGAGTGTGAGCGTGATCGGTGCAACAGCCGATGGGTCTGTCAGCTCGACTGAGAAGCTGGTATCGGCGCTGAGGGTGCCGTCAGACACTGTGACCGTAATCGTTGTGGTCGCGGAGTTGGCGGTCGCTGCAGTGACTGTCAGCGTTGATCCACTTATCGCGACGGTCGCGACGCCAGTATCAGCTGATACGGCACTGAAGGTCAGGCTGTCGCCATCCACGTCGGAGCCGCTGAGGCTGATATTCCGGCTGCTGTCCCACGCAAGGGTTTTATCGCTGATGCTGTTAATGGCTGGAGCATCATTGAGGTTATTGACGGTAACGCTAATGGTTTCTGAATCTGTCAGGTTGCCGTCGGACACGCTCACCGTCAGATTGCCACTGCCGAAGTAGTTAGCCGTAGGCGTCAGCGTGACTGAGTTTCCGGAGATGCTGGCTCCCAGTTCGGTATCGGCACTGGTGATTGAGTAGGTCAGGGAATCGCCATCAGCGTCTGTTGCAGAAAGGCTGAAGCTGAGAGTCGCGTCTTCGTTGAGGCTCTGAGCGCCTACGGAAGCCAGGACAGGGGCATCGTTAGTTCCCGATACGGTGACTGCAAAGGTGTCTGAGTCGGTCAGTACGCCGTCGCTCACCTGCACAGAAACATTGCCCGTGCCACTGTAGTCAGAATCAGGTGCGAGACTGACGGTATTGCCAGAAACAGTGGCATTCAGTTCGGCTGAGGAGCTGGTGATGCTGTACGTCAGGCTGTCCCCGTCGATGTCGGTTGCCGTCAGGGCGACTGTGGTTGAAGTGTCTTCTGGAATTGTCAGATCAAAAACCGCCGACAGCACCGGCGCATCATTGATGTTGTTGACTGTCACCGTGAAGGTTTCAGAGTCACTCAGGCTGCCATCCGAGACGCTGACCGTGACGCTGCCAGCCCCTGTGAAGTCTGTGGCGGGATCGATACTGAGAGACGTTCCGCTCAGAGAAACGCCCAGCGCTGCTGTGGCGCTATCAAGCTGGTAGGTCAGGGAATCTCCGTCGACGTCTGTAGCGCTCAGAGTCAGAGATGTGCTGGACTCCTCGTTGACGGTTTGATTGCCGACTCCAGCAAGCACTGGCGTGTCGTTGACAGGGGTTACCGTGACGGTAATGGTCTCTGAATCGCTGTCTTCGCCGTCAGTGACGTTGATGGTCAGTGTTCCTGAACCATTGAAGTTCGATGTTGGTGAAATACTCAATGTTGTGCCACTGACGCTTGCACCCAGTGCCGCACTGTTAGCACCCAGAGAATAGGTCAGTGAATCGCCATCTGCGTCTGTCGCTGACAGGGCGACGTTCAGGCTGCCGTCTTCACTGAGTGAGCGATTGCCAATAACGCCGAGAGACGGTGGGCTATTGGGAGCACTCGCAGCGTTGTAACTCCAACCGATGTCGACCAGCAGCTGTTCAGCCAGACCGGCCGTATCCAGAAACTCAGTGTACTGAGGTTCCATCAGTTCATTGGGGGTCATTGCGGTATCGAAGTGAGAAACAGATGAGCCTGGCTCATACGATCCTGGCGCGTACATCTGTACCTCACCTGAATTGATCCCTGATGAGTAGTTGCCTGACTCTGCATTGGCCTCAGTTCCGCTCCAGACAAGGTTCGTACCACTGCGCATGACGTTATAGCGGGTGCCGGCAGCTTGATCGGTCAGCATCTGGCCAGTAGATGCGTCTTTAAGCTTGTAGGTGTAGGGGTCGAAGCCTTCTACAAATCCCCCGGCGGTATTCCAGCCCGCGCCACTTGATCCGTCTGACTGTAGATAGGTCAGGAACCCCATTCCGTGCATGATTTCGTGTAATACGACTGATAATAGGGAGTTATCGTTGCCGCTGGGGGCATCGTAGCCGTAATACCAGTTGGTATTGAACAGACAATTGTCGTTGTTATCGATCGATGAGTTGAACTGAGCATTGATCTCGACCGTACCTGGATCAGCATCACTGCCCACCTGCTGGTTGTACAGAGCATGGGGCGTAATACTGCGCGTTGCAAAGTCGAACTCGACAGCAGCAGGCCCGGCCTGCCCGAGGGTCGCAAAACTTGAGCTGCAGGTAAGCGGGTCGAATGACGAACCGACTCTGACCGTGGTAGCAATATCAAACGTGTTATTGAGGATGTCTGCCGCGCGCTGGAAGACATTGAGGCGCTGTTGCCCGAGAGTGGTTGCGGTATTTCCACCAACGGCGGCGACCACCGTCTGATCGTTGAACCCTTCGTTGGCGCCGTCGTTATTGACGATGACGACACTTGCCGAGGCCAGAGACGGAAGAGTCATCGCCAGAAGCGCAAAAAGGCGGGTGGAAACATTCACGGGAGCTACCTGCAGAGTACTGTCATC
>NZ_DFQB01000004.1:47234-90329 GCF_002377545.1 Thalassolituus sp. UBA3500
GCTACCTGCAGAGTACTGTCATCACAGAGTAGCTGGGACGGAAACGCACACCAGTGCGTTTCCGTTAATCCATGTAAGTGTTGTTAGTGTCTCTGTGTTACAGAGACACTGTTTTCGGGCGTTATCAGGAAGTTTTCAGACGACGGCGACCAATCAATACCATTGCCGTTACAAGCAACCAGGCTGCGTTGCCGCCGCCAGAGCTGCCGCCGGAGTCACTATTGCCTGAATCTGTTTGACCGGACTCATTGTCATCGTTGCCCGGTGCCGGGGCCACATCGGGACCGATCAGAGAGATGGAAACCTCCTCCTCTCCGAGGTCAGGTCGCAAAGTCACTTCCACAGCATCTGCACTTCGGTGGCTAACTGTCAGTGTCTGTGGAGAAAGCTCCTGAACGTCACCGATCCATTCAAACTGTACCTGATTATCCGCGACTGTTGTCGGCCGGATCGATAGTACTGATTCATCCGACATGGTCAGCTTCAGTTCAGGGCGTATAAAGCGGAAATCAAATCCTTCTGCGGTAACCAGACCAGTCAATCGGTAGTATCCATCTGACACTTCGAGGGTAACTGTCACTTGAGAAGAGCCCTGATACTCGATTATCTTGGAGTTATATCCCTCTTTGCTCACGGTCAGATTGAGACTGGTATCTGGCAGAGCCAGCTCTGCCGAACCATCGTCTGTTGTCATTACCGATTGCTCTATGCCCCATGCATTTGTGCGCTCGTCATCGACCGTAACCAGGGCTTCTAATCCAATACCTGAACTATCTACGACATTGAACATTACCTGATTTCTCGCAACGACTTGTAAGTCAAACGACGCGGCTGGCGCAGAACTGACGCTAGCCTCTACTGCGTATAGCCCAGGGGTGGCATTTGTTGCATCGATATGAACAGAAGCCGGGTTGTTAGCTTCAGAGTTATCCGCCGCAGTTGCAGTAATGACTGTGCCGCCCTCATTGTCAGTGAATACCGGGGCAGTGCTGCCCTCAGGTAGTTCGCCACTGTCTACGGAGAAGGTCACGTCCGAGCCAACAGTGCCGCCTGTTGCGAGCAGTCTGGCCTGACTTGATCCCGCCATCACAGGAGTAACTGAAGGAGTAAGCAGTAAAGGTCGGCTTAGGGTAACTGTTGCCTCGTCTACGCTCGCCAGACCGTCGTCGATAGTAATGAGGTAATCACCAGCAAAGGCACCGGCTGTCGGCAGTCTAAGTTCACGGCGATTACCTTCCCCTTCAAGAAGGTCAGGGCGGTTACCCTGATAGAAAACCTCAAAGCTGTATTGTCCGTTACCTCCTGATACCTCGAACTCTACGGTTGAAAGAGAATCCACTTCAATTCGCGAGCCAGATGCTACGACCTGATCATTCACCAGGATGGATAGGGGAGACGGCTCGGTCCCGTCGATAACAGTTGCAATAAAGGTTTTTGTGTCTGATAACTCACCGTCAGTAACACTTACCGATATTGTAGCGCTGCCGTTGAACTCATCGGCGGCAGCCAGTACCAGTGTGCTTCCTTCGACGGTAGCGGTTACTAGTTCCGGGTTAAGACTTTCCACACTGAAACTCAGAGCGTCGCCGTCGACGTCACTACCACTGAGGGCAATCGTTGCGCCCGATGCCTGTTCGAAAGAGCGGTTTGTTATAGCGTCGAGTACCGGCTCATCATTTTCTGGCGTAACTGTCAGGCTGATCGCAGTTCCACGGTCTGCGATTCCATCACTGACGATCACAGTCAGTGTTGAGCTACCATTAAAGTTTTCATCGGGAGTTATTGTAAGTTCTGCTCCACTGATGGCTGCGCTGACACCTTGACGAGTTCCCAGTATTGAGTAGGTCAGAGCGTCACCATCCAAATCCACTGCAGTCAGTGTCAGTGTCAGAGGGGTGTCTTCTGTTAATGTTTGGTGTGATTCCGTCAAAAGCACCGGTTCGTCGTTAATGTTGGTGATTGTGACGTTAAAGCTAAGACTACTTTGTTTATCTCCGTCACTTACAGTCACGGTTACGACACCTTGGCCGAAGTAATTCTCGTCTGGAGTAAACGAGATTTCTTTATCGCTCAAGGTCATACCAAGCTCTGTGTTAGTCGTTGTCGCCGTGACGCTCAATTCATTCATGGCATTATCGACGTCTGACACTGAGATCGTTAAGGAAGCAGTATCCCCTTCAGGGAATGTGACATCCGCAACTTCAGAAATCGCTGGCTCATCGTTCACTGGTGTGACAGTCACGCTAAAGCTGGTTGTCACAGTGTTTTCACCATCGTAAACGGAAGCAGTAACAGAGCCTTCACCAAAAAAATTCTCGTCGGGTGAGACAGTTAAAGTTGCTCCGCTGACACTTGCTGATAAGCCCGCAGAAACGCTTGAAACATGATAGGTCAGCTCATCATCGTTGATGTCTGTAGCACTGAGTTCGACATCGAAAGAGGTGTCTTCAGTTGTCGACTGTGTGGGTACTTCTGTGAACTCGGGCGGGTAGTTCGGAAGGTTATCCGGATTTGGCGACCAGCCTATGTCGATCAATACTTCAAGCGACAGTCCGATATCAGAGAAAGTGTCAGTGTATATCGGCTCCATGAGCTCGTCTGGTGCTAAGTCAACATCAAAGTGGGACAGGGAAGAGCCAGAATCGAAACTGGAAGGTGCGTAAAACTGAATTTCATTCTGATTGACGCCGCTAGAATAATTGCTGGTTTTGTTATTGGCTGAATCGCCTTTCCACGTCAGTCTGTCGCCAGATGTCATTGCGGTAATACGCTGGCCGCGAGTCATCTCGTCTAACGTAGCTGATAAGCCTGCGCGTCCGAGATTTTTAGATAACAGGCTGAAGCCTTCTTTACCATCAGGCCAGCTGAAAGGAGCATGCGCAGACGATCTCATTAACCCGATGAATCCCATTCCATGAACTATTTCATGTAAGACAACGCTTAAAAATGATGTGCTGTCATCTGGCGCTGAATCAAAACCATAATACCAACTCAAACCGGCCGTACAGCCATTTTGATTGTCGAGCGCGCTGTTAAACTGGGTGTCAATTTCTAGCCCAGAGCCATTCAGGTCTCTGTCGAGTATGTGATTTGCCAGCGCATATGGAACTACGCTCCCATTTGAATAATCCAGGTAATAGTCAGAAGCTCCAGCTTGACCCAATACCGTACCATCGTCTGAGCAAGGTAGAACTGTAAATTGCGAACCGACGTGGACATCGTATTTTATATCCAGGCTCTCATTTAAAATACGGGCAGCTTCAAATAAAACATTGAGTCGCTGTTCACCCAGAGTCTCACCCGTGTTTCCACCTATTGGAGTGCGTTCAGAGGGGTCGTTCAGGCCCTCATCAGGATCATTTTGATTCACGATGATAATGTCAGCTTGTGCACTACAGGCAATCAAGAATAAAAGGCTCAAAAACTTATTCATTGGGTACTACCACGGTTCCTTCAGGGGTAATTTGCCGCTCGACCATTCGACGCGTGCCATCTTCATCGATGATCATCATCATCACAGTTGAGTATTGTTTTCCGGTGTGGGCGGTTGCAGTTCCATCTCCATGAACGGTAATCGGTATTTCACTGGCGGGTATGCGCTGGCTTTCGATGTACTCCTCGAGCTCGGCGGGAAGTTCGCCGTCGTGATCATGGTCATGATCACTGTGTGCGTTGGATGAGGCTGAATCTGGAGTAGCTGCAGTACTGCTGGTTTCATCAGCCGTTTCATTTTCAGTTGTTACGGCATCCGATGGGTTATTCAGATTTTCGCTGAGCCGTGGCTGGGTAAACCAGACGGCAGAAAGAACGGCAATGATGATGGCAGCAGCCAATATGAGCTGTCGCATGGGGTCCCTCCATCGTTTTTTTATAATCTTTATGGCGCATTGTATCCGATATTTCGTTCAAATACTGTACGACAGTTCATGATTGAGGTCGGCGTTTTGTAAATCTGGTCGCTTCCGCCGACATCGGGTCTTCCGGCCAGGGATGCTTCGGGTAGCGACCGCGCATATCTTTGCGTACCTCAGCGTACGTGTGCCGCCAGAAATGGGGTAGATCCTGAGTGACCTGAAGAGGGCGCTGTGCCGGTGATAACAGATGAATCATCAGTGGCAGCTGACCATTCAGAATGGACGGCTGGCCTTCAAAACCGAACATTTCTTGCAGTTTGACGGCCAGCACCGGAGGGTTCTGGCTGTAATCGATGCGGATATTCGATCCGCTGGGGACTTTAATATGCGTCGGTACCAGTGATGCCAGCGCTTGTTGCTGGTTCCATTCCAGTATTGAGAGCAGTGCGTCGTTCAGGTTCAGTTTTTTCAGATCGCGCAGGTTCCGTGCGCTATTTAAAAACGGCATCAGCCAGTCGTCGAGCCGGCGCAGTAGTGCTTCATCTGAGACATCCGGCCACGCGCTTGAATCGTGCTGATGGGCAAGCTGCATGCGTGCACGCAATGTCGTCGCGCTGTCATCCCAGTTGAGGATGTTGAGTCCTTTCGCGCTGATCAGGTCGCGCCAGGCTTGCTGCCAGTCGTCAGCGCTCATGGAGTCGAGCTTTTTACGTTCCACCACGAGCTTACCGAGGCACTGCTGTTCTTCTGTCTGAAGCTGGCCGTTATCGAGCCAGCGCGCGTCGATATGGCGGCTGAGCATGTGCGGATGGAGCTCGGTGAGTTGCGACAGCGCCTGTTCTGAAAGCGTCGCCGCGGTACGGATACGGTTGGGTTGTCCTGCGGCAATATCAGCGCAGGCGAGCCACGCCTGACCCGTTAACGGACTGTGGTCAGAGAGCGCAGCGCCTGCGCCCGACGCTAGCAGATACTGGGTGTCTGAGCTGCGTTTCTGGGCGATTCTGTCTGGGTAAGCGCAACCCAACAGAAATCCAGTGTCAGCATGGGCGCTCGTTGCGCTTTTACTGGGCAGCGATTTCTCCAATCGCCGTGCCCGAGGAGCAATACGCGCTTTCCAACGCGGTGAACCGCGTTCGTGGTGGATGATCCGCTCGATATCGTCCTGCTGGCGCAGCAGCGCAGGCTCTTGCAGCAGTGCTGCCAGCTCGCAGGCGGCGGTGGCCATGCCAGCGCTGGCTCCCCGGATAAGCATATTGGCCAGTCGTGGCTCCAGCCCGGTTTGCATGCATTGCTGGCCATGCCCGGTCAGCTGACCTTCCTGCAGAATGCCAAGGGTACTCAGTAGATCAGCTGCCTGATTCAGGTGCCCTGTAGGAGGCGGTGTCAGCCAGTCGAGTTCGCCGGCAGACGCTCCCCACTGCACCAGATCCAGCAGCAGAGGCGCGAGATCAGCACCGCTAATTTCCGGGCGGATATGGGCAGGACGTTGCTGCATACTGGTTTCGGTAAACAGGCGGTAGCAGACACCGGGGGCTTGTCGTCCGGCACGGCCTGCACGTTGGACAGCACTGGCCTGGGAGATGTCCTGTGTGACCAGCTCCTGCATCCCAAGTACTGCGCGAAAACGAACGCGTTTTTCCAGCCCGCAATCAATTACGGTGCGCACTCCGTCAATCGTCACCGAGCTCTCAGCAATGTTTGTTGAGAGAATGACTTTGCGGCGACCTTCAGAATCAGGCGTCAGCGCGACTTTCTGGTCTTTATCACTGAGTTGGCCATGTAGTGGGGTGATCAGAATATTGTCTATGGTGCCAGCCAGCGATTCTTGCACCCGGCTGATCTCGCCTGCGCCCGGCAGAAAGACCAGAATATCGCCCTCCGTATCGCGCAGGGCTTCACCTATGACTCGACAAACGTGAGGCACCAAACGCTCATTGGCATCGCGGGGAGGGCGGTAATGGTTTTCTACCGGAAACGTGCGACCTTCCGATTCGATAACAGGTGCGTCCAGCAGACCCGACAACTCCGGGGCATCCAGCGTGGCCGACATCACCAGCAGCTTTAATTCAGGATTAAACACCTGCTGCGCCTGAAGACACAGAGCTAGGCCCTGATCTGAGGCCAGATTCCGCTCATGGAATTCGTCAAAGATAATCAGGCCTACTCCTGAAAGCTCCGGATCATCCAGAAGCATACGGGTAAGGATACCTTCCGTGACCACTTCAATCCTCGTCGTTGCCGATACCTTACTTTCAAGGCGCATACGATAACCGACGGTGCCGCCGGCTTTTTCATTTAATTGCGTTGCCATAAAGGTTGCGGCATTACGTGCAGCAACCCGACGAGGTTCGAGCATGAGGATCTTCTTTCCAGCCAGCCATTCTTCCTGAAGAAGAACCAGAGGGACGCGAGTTGTTTTACCGGCGCCGGGCTGAGCGATCAGCAGCGTATTGGCATTCACTGCGAGTGCGGCTTTCAGGTCGTCAAGAACCGCATCAATGGGTAAAACTGTGGACATTGCACTCTTTTGCTACTGGAACTGAAAGACCTTGATGATAGCATGAAGGTCATCATCGTTATTGGCTTCAGCGGAGGCAGCGTTGGCAGACTCGAAAGTAGTAGATTTCGCAAAAGCGGGTGAGAAGCACCGTGCAGAGCGCTCACACAAAGACAAAGAAGAAAAAGTTGAAGAGATGCGCAAGCGTTTTGAAGGTGCTCTGCCTACGAAGAAGACGCCCGTGAAAGATTTTTTACGTAAGAAGAAAGCGAAAAAGAAGCGGTGAATGGATTAATAATTTGACCGAGTATCAGACACAAAAAAGCCGGCAATTGCCGGCTTTTTCGTTTCAGTGTCTAGTATTCTGCGTAATCACGCACCAACCAGAGACTGACCACATACACGTACCACGTTACCGCTAACGCCGTTAGACGCCGGGTTACCGAAGAACGCGATGGTTTCTGCTACGTCTACTGGCTTACCGCCCTGAGACAGAGAGTTCAGGCGACGGCCAACTTCACGAGTCATGAACGGAATAGCGTCAGTCATCTGAGTTTCGATGAAACCAGGAGCTACTGCGTTGATGGTGATGCCTTTCTTAGCCAGTTCAGGCGCCATGTACTGAACGTAACCGATCACACCTGCTTTAGACGCTGCGTAGTTGGTCTGACCAAGCTGACCAGCAATACCATTCATAGAAGATACGCAGATGATGCTTGCGCCTTTGTTGATGGTTTTGTTGGCGATCAGTGCATCGTTGATGTGCTCTTCAGCCAGCAGGTTGATGTCGATGGTCATGTTCCACCAGTGCTCAGGCATGTTCGCCAGCATCTTGTCGCGGGTAACACCTGCGTTGTGAACAATCACGTCACCGCCGCCCAGTTCTTTCAGTTTGTCTGAAATCTGCTGAGGCGCTTCTTTAGAAGAGATGTCAGCCAGCAGTACTTCGCCGCCGATTTCAGCCATAACACGGCTCAGATCTGCTTCTGCTGGTGGAATGTCCAGACCAACCACTTTAGCGCCGTCGCGAGCCAGAGTACGGGCGATTGCTTCACCGATACCACGTGCTGCACCAGTCACCAGAGCAACTTTGCCAGCCAGAGGCTTGTGCCAGTCTGGGTAGGTGTTCGCGTCAGCTTTAGACACAGTCAGAACCTGACCGTCCATGTACGCAGACTTAGCAGAGATAACGAAACGGAACGCAGAGTCCATGTTCGCTTCTGCGCCTTCTTCGACGTAAACAGAAGTAGCGTTTGCAGACTTCTTACCGATTTCTTTAGCAACAGAACGGGTGAAACCTTCCAGTGCACGCATTGCTGCGGCCTGTTCACCAGTCTTTGCTTTCATGTGTGGGCGACCCAGAACGATAACGCGACCGTTGCTGTTCAGCTGACGCATAACTGGGTTGAAGAAGTAGTAGAGCTGGTTCAGGTCAGCGCCGCTTTCAAAGCCAGAAGCGTCGAATACCAGAGCGTCGAACTTTTCAGCCATGCCTTTCTTGGTTTCAACACCAATAGCACGAACGCCTGCTTTGTCGGCAGCGGCCAGGATGTCAGCAGCAGTCTGTGCAGCCGCTGGGAAGTAAACAGTCGCTTTCGCTTCTTTCAGGTTGCGCATCAGATCGTTCAGCAGAGCACCGCCCTTGCTGGTACCAACCAGAACCTTACCTTCGAAGTAAGTTTCCTGATTTGGGTTGTAGCGCTTCAGTTCGATAGGGGTAGGCAGGCCAACGTTTTTCAGCAGGCTGCGGCCCAGGTTGTTGTTCAACATTGTTTCGTAAAAGTTGCTCATGGTCCGTTCCGTTCGTTTCTTACATGCGTTTGGGTTACGGGAGTTGATACTTGGATCACATCGGCACGATGTACAGCGCCGGAAGGTAACAGATTAGACCAACATTAATAACCCCTGAAATTGACCTCAGGCATACGGTCTTATGTCACTTCAGCCAATGCTGCCAGTTGCTGGTTCGATAGACTTGCGCAGCACTGGGCAGAATATTGTGATATTTTGCGTTCTGCCGTTATATAGGCAAGTTTTATACAAGCTCCCGTTTTTACACCGACAGGATTGAGACATGACACAGACTGTTCGTCGCGTCGCTATTATTGGCGGCAACCGTATTCCTTTCGCACGTTCTAATACTGCGTACTCTTATGCTTCTAACCAGGACATGCTGACTGCAGCACTGAATGGTCTGGTAAACCGCTACAGCCTGCAGGGCGAGCGTATCGGTGAAGTGATCGCTGGCGCTGTAATCAAGCACAGCCGTGACTTCAACCTCACTCGTGAGTGTGTACTGAGCACTGCTCTGGACGCACAAACGCCAGCAACTGACATCCAGCAAGCGTGTGGTACTGGTCTGCAGGCACTGATGATGGCGGCTAACAAGATTGCTCTGGGTCACATCGATTCAGCAATCGCTGGTGGTTCTGACACCACTTCTGATGCACCGATCGGCGTAAGCGAAGGCCTGCGTAAGATCCTGCTGGAAGCGAACCGCAAGAAGACCACCAAGGACAAACTGAAGCAGCTGGCTAAGATTCGTCCTAAGCACCTGGCACCTCTGATTCCTCGTAACGGCGAGCCACGTACTGGCCTGTCTATGGGTGATCACACTGAGATCACTGTGAAAGAGTGGGGCATCACCCGCGAAGAGCAGGACGAAATCGCATTCAACAGCCACAAGAACCTGCTGGCTGCCTACGATCGTGGTTTCTTCGATGATCTGGTGACTCCGTTCCAGGGCCTGGAAAAAGACAACCTGGCTCGCGAACCAGACATGGACAAGCTGGCGAAACTGAAGCCTGCATTCGATAAGAAGTCTGGTAAAGGTACTCTGACTGCTGCTAACTCATCAGCCCTGACTGACGGTGCATCTTGTGTACTGCTGGCGTCTGAAGAGTGGGCGAAAGAGCACAACCTGCCAGTACGCGCTTATCTTTCTTTCTACGAAACTGCTGCTGTCGATTTCTTCGGCAAAGACGGTAACAAAGAGAAAGAAGGCCTGCTGATGGCGCCTGCATACGCAGTTCCTCGCATGCTGGACCGCGCTGGTCTGACTCTGCAGGACTTCGACTTCTACGAAATCCACGAAGCGTTCGCGGGTGTTGTACTGTCTACTCTGAAAGCATGGGAAGACGAGAAGTTCTGTAAAGAGCGTCTGGGCCGTGACAAGCCACTGGGCAGCATTGATCGCAGCAAGCTGAACATCAATGGTTCTTCTATTGCAACAGGTCACCCATTCGCAGCGACCGGTGGTCGTATTGTTTCGTCTCTGGCGAAAATGATCGACGAGAAAGGTTCTGGTCGTGGCCTGATTTCCATCTGTGCAGCAGGTGGTCAGGGCGTTGTAGCTATCGTTGAGAAGTAAGTTCGGAGCTACTGCGCTTCGCTCGTAACGCTTCATTAAGAGCCCCGCAACGCGGGGCTTTTTCGTTTCTGGGGGAGCTTGTAGGAGGGAATCTTATTCCCGATAGCGGCGTGAGCTGACATTTAGCGGAATAATAGCCCTCAGCAGATACCACCTCAGGACACGCTGTTAATCATCCCTGGAAGCTCGGGTACCGCTTCCGTGCGGTACACGGTCCTGAGTTGGTATCTGCTGTGGTCTGGGCAGAGAAATATCGCGCATAGCCAGGCAAGCTGGCTGAAGCGCTCCTACGGTGCTCTGATCATTCACTTACATCACGACGGCCTCTGAACTGTAGGAGCGATTCAGCCGGAGGCTATTCGCGATCAATCAATTCGCTCAACCTATCGCTTGAAACGTCCACGCCAGAATACGGGTCTGCTTTTTGCCCTGCGTCATCTCAATGACCTTAACGTCTGTTGCGCCTGCTTTATTCGCAAGTTTTGACAGTGGCTTCACGTTTTCCGCTTTTGATACCAGGCTGGTAAACCAGCGAACCTGGGAAGCAAACTGTTTACTTTCTTTAATCATTTTTTTCAGAAAGAGTGCTTCACCGCCGTTGCACCAGAGTTCGTTTTCCATCCCGCCAAAGTTGAGCAGAGGCTTGCTATTCGGTTCTGCTTTGTCCTTATTTAGATTGGCGACTTTTCGCTGACTTCCGCGCAGAGCCTCCTCAGCAGACGCGTGGAAAGGCGGGTTGCAAACCGACACGTCGAATTGCTCTTGCGGCAGAACGACGCCTTCAAACATCTTGTGTTTGTCGTGCTGTAATCGAAGACTGATGCGAGACTGCAAAGCCGCGTTGCTTTTTAAAACCTTCGCGACGTTATCTAATGAAGCCTCACTGATGTCGGTCGCAACGCATTCCCAATCATAAACGCTGCTCGCCAGAAGCGGGTAGATCCCGTTTGCTCCGGTGCCAATATCCAGCATGCGTATACTCTTATCGGGCTCTATCGAATCCAGTAGGTCGGCAATGTAGTGAATGTAGTCAACTCGGCCCGGAATTGGAGGGCAGAGAGCACCTCCGGGTATATCCCAGCCAGTTACTCCGTAATGCTGCTCAAGGATAGCAGCGTTCAACGCCTTTACCGCCTGCGGATCTGAGAAGTTGATGGTACTTTGTCCTTCAGGGCCTGACTCAACATGATTTTTGAGTGAAGGTCGCGTTTTGATCAGGACTTCATAGTCGTATCTACGATTATGGAGATTACGCGGGTGAAGGCCTTTGCCATCATTCTTGTTCGTGGTTAAGAGGCTCATATCTGAGGTTCGTAAGCAATTGCCGTAGGTTAGCGACATAGTATACCGCCAGGAGCGTTATTTTCCTTTGGCTGTGCAATGCTGTCATCCACACAGGATATAAAGAATGAACAAGAAGGTTGTAACCTACGCATCTCTCGGAGAGGTCAGTCAAACAGTACTGCTGGATTTGATGAACGACGAGAAACTCAGAGCACACCTCGTGGATCATCCAAAATTTACTGAAGAAACCCTAGAATTCTGGGTTATGGAGAAAACCCGAATAGATGCAGCGAATGGGTATCGTGTCCGTGCAATACTGGTCAATGGTAATATTGCAGGCTGGTGTGGCATACAACCCGATGGCGAAGGCGCTGAACTTGCGATTATCCTCTCAAGTTCGTACTGGGGCTCAGGCTTAAGGGTCTTCAGGGATATGATCCGCTGGTCTCGGGAGCTTGGTCATCAAGAGGTAGTGTTTCATCTACTCGAGACCCGCCGTAAATATCGTGCACTTGAAAAGATGGCGAAAGAAGTAAAAGAGAGTGAATGGATGGGACGAAAATTCAGAACTTATATACTTTCTACAGAGGAATGAAGTATCAAATTCTTAACAGTGATACTGACCTTCGGGTCAATTTTCATCAGGGTTAGCCTTCAGTGAAATTATCCAGAGTGAACCGAATCGAAGCGACAGGATTATTGTCAGGTCTCATTGTCTGCTGTGCTTTCTCTCTCTGGGGAGGATCAGGGCTGGTTGATATTACCTTTATGGTTTGGGTGATCTGGATATCCTTCGCGACTGCACTCTTTATGCGTCACCTCTATCTGACGTACGAGAACAAAAACTACAGGGTCGTAGGCTCCCTTTTTTGGTTGGTCGTCACGTTTGTTTACCCGTCATTTCTTGGCTTTAAACTGCATCTTATGTACGAGCAACTCGATGTAAATAAGGTTCTTGCAGGTTCATTAGAGAAACAAACGTCCATGCTTGCAACTGTGAATGCCAGAGATGACTCAACTCTGGAAGAGCAATGTCGGGCTTCCGCGTTTATAGCTGGGCAGATCTATCGAGGGCATGGAGTCACAGCAGAAGTCGTCAGCTGTGATGGTGTGCGGGTAACTTATGCGCCGACCCCAATGGAAATTCAGTGGCGACAGCGGTGGCTTTCCAACTCTGAGCACAGCAGGCGAGTTATTCCATGGATGTGGTTGCATCTTCTGGTTTCATTTGTGATTACGGATTTAATAGTCATCAGAACAATTTATGAAAAGCGGTTAATGAATGAACTCACCTCTTAAATGGTTCGCCCTGATTTCGTTATACCTGGTGCAGGGTTTACCCCACGGCTTCTTTGGTCAGGCGATGCCGGTGCTGTTGAGAGAGCAGGGCGTCGATCTTAAATCGATTGGGTTAATGTCTCTGGTGGCGTTGCCCTGGGCATTGAAGTTTATTTGGGCGCCAGTGCTGGATCGGGTTTCCATCATTCCCGGCGAGTATCGTCGCAGCTGGATTCTGGCAATGAACCACACCGCTGTGCTGGTTTTAATCGCACTGTCTTTCGTTCCTTTGCCCTGGCTGACCAGTGATGGCGTGTTGGCGCTTGCTCTTGTTCTGATGGCAGTGAATCTATTAACCGCGACGCAGGATATCGCCACCGATGCGGTGGCTGTAGAGAATCTTAAACCTGCAGAGCGTGGTCTCGGGAATGGTATTCAGGTAGGTGGCTATCGCGTCGGCATGGTGCTGGCCGGTGGCGTTCTGCTGTCTTTCTTTAATCATCTGGGCTGGCAGTTTTCGTTGCTGTCTGTCGCGGCTCTGATGTTTGTCGGCAGTCTGCCGCTGTATTTCTGGAAGCCCAGAGCTCATACCAAAGCAGAGCAGGGCGTCTGGAAGCAGTGGTCTGGTTTCTTTCGTCTCGATGGTCCGTGGTTATGGTTGGCGTTGATTGCGCTTTATAAGTTTGGTGATGCGTTCGGGACTCAGATGATCAGGCCTTACCTGTCTGACCTGGGCGTCACACTTGAGCAGATGGGAGCTTTGCTCGGCATTGGCGGATTCCTTGCGGGGCTCTCTGGCGCCTTGTTGGGAGGCTGGCTGACCGGCCGGATGCCCCGAGCCTATGCATTAGTCTTGTTCCTTCTCTTTGAGACTGTCGCAATGCTTGGTTACTCCCTGATTTCTGCAGGTGATATGTTTACGATCTGGCTGGCCGTGATTGCAGAACACGTGGCGGGTGGTATGGCCACTGCAGCCCTGTTTACGGTCATGATGGATCGCTGCCGCGAGCACTCAGAGGGCGCGGATTATGCCTTTCAGAGCTGCGTAGTCATTATTACGGGAATGGTCGCTGGTGCGTTGTCGGGGTATAGTGCGACGCAGCTTGGCTACGTCGGCCATTTCAGTGTCGCTGCGCTATTATGTGCTGCGGCCATCGTACTGGTCGTGATGGTGAGTCGCCGTGGCCTGTTTCTCCAATACCGAGGATCATAATGACTGATATTGCCCGTACACTCGACGCCCGTGGTTTGTTTTGCCCAGAGCCGGTGATGATGCTTCATAAAGAAATTAATGAAATGGCGATCGGCGAAGTCATACAGATACTGGCAACAGACCCTTCAACCGTGCGTGACTTTACGCGCTTCTGTGCGTTTCTCAGTCATGAGATGCTGGTGAATGAAGAAGTGGATGGCGAGTATCGCTTTCTGATCGTGAAGGGCGCCGAAGAGGAAGAATAGCAAGGGCAAGAATAGTGGTCTTCGGCACAAATAAAAACTGGCCTGTGAGAGGCCAGTTTTTATTCAGTTAGCAGTGAGTAGCTCACTGTTTCCTATTTTTTTTAAATAACAGCTTTCAGTGCCGTAATAAAACGCTCAGTCAAAACTTGCTCAGCGTCTACAGTCAGCCATTGTTTAATAAGCGCATTGCGTTCTTCTTCTTTGCTCAGGTTTCTTCCCATGCCCTCTGCCAGGCGCTGAACCTGAAGCTCCATACGTGAAGGCTTATCTTCTACTGGTGATTCCACATCAGCGATGATTTCCATGGTGATGCAAAGTTTTCTCGCATCGACTTCACCTGCTTCCTGAGTAAACCAGGAAGCCTCAATGCCCGAAGGCAGAGCAGCGTCAGATTCAGGTTTCTCATTCGACGATATTAACCCCAGCAGAGTATCCCAGCGACCACGCTCTTCTGCGGCTTTAGCTGCGCTGCGTGCGGAGTTAATACGCTCTTCAATGTCGTTAAGCGATTTAACAAGACGCCCGTGAGCACCCTTAGGAAGCTCTATGGCTGCGAGTTTTTCACGCGCTTCATTGATCGCAGCAACGCCTTGATCTTCTGTGTTCGCTTTTGCCTCTTCAACGATCGCTTCAGCGCTGGCGACTGTTTCATTAATTTCAGCTTTGCGAGCGTCGCGAGCGTCATTCAATTGAGCAAAAACAGAATCTGCGTGCTTGCGCAGTTGGCTCCAGAGTTTCTGGTCCGGGCCACGAGGCGTCACGCCGACGGATTTCCAATCCTGCTGGATTTTCTTCACTGTGTCTGCTGCTGCGCTCATATCGTCGCTGTTCGCAGCCGCTTCAGCAGCGCTGACCAGAGCACGCTTCTGATCTAAATTACGATCGTATTCGGCTTTCAGGTGCGCATAGATCGCGTCGCAGACGTCGTTAAATGCTTTCTGGGTTTTCTGGTGAGACGCACGATCAACCGGCGAATAAGAGCGGAAGGTATCACGGGCGGCATTCAACGTATTCTGCACCGTTTTCCAGTCTGCGCTGTCCCAGTCCATGTTGGCTTCGTAATGGCGTAGCTCTTCGGTAAGCTGATTACGCAGTGATACCAGTTTCTCACGCTGCTGAGCCTGTTCTGCAAAATAAGCTTTGCACGGCTCAAAGGCCTTGTCAGAGGCTTCCTGGAAGCGCTGCCACAGATCCCGGTCATTCGAGTGGCCAAGAGATTTCCACTCGGTCTGAAGCTCTTTAATACGCTCGGCCAGTAAGTCCGGCGCAATATCGGCGTCGATTAAGGCTTCCATCTGCTCGCACAGGGCTTCCTTCTTCGGCGTTACAGCAAAGCCCTGCCAGTCGCGGAGTTCGTTCAGCTGATTGGTCAGCAGACGAAGGCGGCCCTGCATCTGGTTCTGTGTCTTTTGCGTCAGCTTGTCGTTCAAACGATGAATCTGCTTGAGCGCGTTGGCAGCGTCTGCAACGACCTTTGCTTCCAGTGCGTTTTCGAGCGTTTCAATAAGCGCCTCTGCTTTAGCGCGGGCTTCGCTGTCATCCTGTTTTTCCGGTACTGGCTTTGCCGCTTTCGGCTTTTCACCGGCCACTTTTCTCAGAGCTGTCAGCCATGCCGGAGCACTGGCACTGTGTGGCCAGGCAAGATGCGGAAGGTGTTCACGGGCCTGCTCCGGAGAGAGTTCACCCTTAATGTCGTCATGCTCATCGAGGTACTGCAGGGCTGCCGCTGCGGTAGTAATTTCGGCAACGGCGTTATCGTACTGCTTTTGCTGGCTTGCTGATGCTGAGTGCTTGGCCGTGGCTGCTGCCCAGGCACTTTCTTCGCTGAGCAGGGTTTCTTTCAGGCTTTCTGCTGTCGAATCATCACTGATGCTCTCAAGTACATCCTTCAGGTGAGTAAGAATGCGCTGTTGCTGTTCAGTCGCTTGCTGCAGTTCAGCTTCGAGTGCTGCGGCTTTTTGCTCTTCTTCTTTCTTCGCCGTAAGGATTGCTTCGAGTTGTTCCAGCAGGGCAGGAATATCCGTTGTCTCAAAGCCCTCGGTGGACTCTTTCAAATCCTGCCAACGCTGACTGAGTATCTGTACTTTGCCGGTAAACTCAGGGCCAAAGCCCAGGCGCAGCAGAGTCTCTGCATTACTGCGGATGTAGTCGATCTTGTCCTGAACCTTCTGGCGGGCTTCATCTTCGGCATTGAGTGCCGCAAGGGCGTCTTTGCAATGCCGGTAAACGGCCTTGTCTTTGCCTTGTGCATGCTTCTGCAAATCGTGCAGCGCCTCTGCGGAGGTAATTGTCTCTGCCGCAGCCAGACGCACGCGGGCCAGGGGATGCTCTTTGGCCAGGGCCAAACGAGCTGGTTCGTCGCCAATGGCGGCGATGGCAGACTTCGCCAATGCATCATCGCGGGTCAGTGATGCGATACGGGTCAGTACCTGATCATTCGCGCCAGAGGGTAGCGTTCCTGACGGTGCGAGACGCTCAAGCCAGACGGCTTCAATCTGCTGACGGGTCTCTTTGTCCGCTTCACGGATCAGAGCTTCCAGCTCAGTCTCATCGGTTACTTCTCTGATCAGCACCAGACGGCGATCGCTGTCTTTCTCGCTGAGGATTAACTGACGCCCAGTTTTCGCGGCCGGCGCTTTCTTAGTGTCGGTCGCGTTGCGGGTTTTGTCCCTGTTGAATAACTTTTTGAATAGAGCCATGAAGTTCGCTTACAACAAATGTTCTCGAAAAGGATGATCATTCTAACGTCATACCAGCAGAGGGGAAGCGCAGAATTGAGTCAGCAGCAGATTGATGCAGAAGGCGAGACGACCCAGTAAAGCTGTGGTAAGGTAACGAGACTAGTATTAGTAATATGACAACAATAATAAGATCCGGGGATCACGATGAAACTCATCAAGCTGCTGCTGGTAGCCAGTATGGTCGCAACCACTGTTGTAACTACAGGCTGTGCTTACTTCGGCCTGGGCTCTCGCCCGCTCTCTGAACTCACTGAAAAGTACACCGACGAAAGCTCTAAATTTACCGCTGTCGACGGTCTTGTGATGCATTACACCGATCAGGGGTTTGGCGATGAAGCCGTGTTGATGCTCCATGGCGAACATTCATCTCTGCATGTCTGGGACGCTTGGGTTGACCGTATGGCGACCGACTTCCGCGTTATCCGCCTTGATCTCCCTGGACACGGCCTGACTGGCCCGGACCCGAAAACCGAAACATACGACGTTGAGTACATGATGGGCAAAGTTGAAGCCTTCATGGATAAGCTCGGCCTCGACAGCGTAAGGCTGGTTGGTGCCTCATACGGCGGTTTCATTACCTGGAACTTCGCCAAAGAATACCCAGAGCGTGTTGACTCCATGGTACTCGTTGACTCCACCGGCTTTGATCAGGAGGTTCATCCGGTATTGGGTTACAACACCATTCCTGTTCTGGCTGGCCTCAATTCCTGGACACTACGACGCGGTAAAGTCCGTGATCGTATTGAGTCAATGTACTCCGATGATGAAAAGGTCACCGACGAGATTGTCCGTCGCAATCAGGACATGATGTTGCGTAAGGGCAACCGCACCGCATTTATCGACGTTGCCCGTACCATGGAAGACCAACTGGAAGAAGGCAACAACGAAAGCGACCGTATTAAGTACATCCAGACACCAACACTCGTGATGTGGGGTGAGGATGACGAATGGACGCCTGAGCGCGTGATGAAGCAGTTCAAAACACACCTGCCGAACATGACTTTTGTTTCGTACGAAGTGACTGGCCACCTGCCAATGGAAGAGCTGCCACGTCAGTCTTCGCGCGATGCGCATTACTACCTGATGTTCGGCGAACTGCCCCAACTTCCAGGTAAGGAAGAGCAGGGTTGGATCGTACCGGGTAATCCGCGCAAAGGCTGGTAAGCGGCTGTCCGATCTGTTCAAAGACAAAACCCCCGAAGGTCATCCTCCGGGGGTTTTGTTTTATGCGTGCCGTATAATCGGTAAACTAGCGTTTTGATCTGCATACAGGAGCATTGAGTGAACACCATCGTCTGGTACGACTATGAAACGTTTGGCGCAAACCCAGCCTGGGATCGCCCAGCGCAGTTTGCTGCTATCCGCACCGACGAAGACCTCAATGAAATTGAAGAACCGGTCGAAATATTCTGCCGTCAGTCGGATGACTACCTGCCGCATCCGGAAGCCGTGTTGATCACCGGCATTACGCCACAAGACTGCCAGAGCAAAGGCATCCCAGAGAAAGACTTTATTGCTCGCATCAACGAGATGTTCAGTCAGCCGGGTACCTGTGTTGCGGGCTATAACAGCATCCGCTTTGATGATGAATTTACTCGTTACACCCTGTACCGCAACTTCTTTGACCCCTATGCACGCGAATGGCAGGGCGGTAACTCCCGCTGGGACCTGCTTGATGTTGTGCGTTGCGCGTACGCACTGCGCCCGGAAGGCATTGAATGGCCGAAGAATGACTTGGGTAAGACCAGCTTTAAACTTGAGCACCTGACGGCTGCTAATGGTCTCGATCACGGCAAGGCCCACGATGCTGTCTCCGATGTGCGTGCGACCATTGCTCTGGCACGTTTGGTGAAAGACAAGCAACCTAAGTTATACCGTTATCTATATCAGCATCGCAGTAAGCAGACGCTGGGCGGCCTGATTGACGTCGGCACCCATAAGCCATTGATGCATGTGTCAGGCATGTACCCGGTAGAGCAGGGTTGTATGGCTGTGGTGGCGCCCCTGTGCTGGCACCCGACGAACAAAAACAGCTTTATTGCCTGGGATTTATCGGTTGATCCCACCGAACTTTACGACCTGACCGCAGAGCAGATCGCGCAGCGTGTATTCACCCGAGCCGCAGATATGCCCGAGGGCATGACGCGCCTGCCGTTGAAAGAAATACACATCAATAAATCGCCGGTGATCGCACCTGCGAATACCCTGACACCGGATCAGGCCGAGCGTTGGAGTATCAGCGGCGACAACCTGCGCAGGCACCTGAAGATACTTCGTGATGCAGGGCCATTAACCGCGAAAATGGCTGAAGTCTTTGGTGGTCGACAGTTTGCTGAGATTACTGACGTTGATGCCCGTTTGTACGACGGCTTTTTCTCGAATGCTGACAAGCAGGCAATGGACGAAATTCAGCGAATGCAGGGCTGGGATCTGGCGGATTATCCGAATCCATTTCAGGACGAGCGGGGCGAAGAAATGCTCTTCCGTTACCGCGCTCGCAACTTCGCTGACACTTTGAGCGAAGACGAGCGCGAGCGTTGGGAACAATATCGCATCGAAAGACTGATGAAGGGTGTATCAGGCTCACCACTCCTGACCTTCGAGCAGTTCGCGCCAATACTGGAGCAGGCCGCCCAGCGTGTTGCCGATGACCCTCAGAAGTTGCAGTGGATCTACGAACTGCAGATGTATGCGGAATCCATTTTTCCGGTGACGGACTATTAAAATGAACCCACGTCTGAGAAAAGTACTCGATCACCCGTTACATAAATTTCTGGGCGTCGCAGATATCTCGTCTGAGAATGGGCAAGGCGAAATTCGTATAAAAGTCAGTGAAGAACTGGTGAATCCAGCCGGTTTATTTCACGGAGGCGTGGTCTATGTGCTTAGCGATGTCTGCGCCTACGCCGGGCTTTTGAGTTTATTGGAAGACAGTGAAGAGGCGGTTACCCACGACCTTCATGTGTCCGTACTGCGCCCCGCTAAATTGGGGGATGAGGTGACCTTCCGATCTGACGTCGTGAAACGCGGTCGTCAGTTGTGTTTTTTGGATGTCACGGCCAGCGCCAATGAGAAAGTCATCGCCACAGCCCGGGTGACGAAGAGTATTGTTACCGGCCAGGAATAAGCTTCAGATATTGCGCTTTGCATCGCGATAAAAGTTCTCGTGAGAACCGAGAGCAATCAGCTCCAGAACCACAGCACCATCCTGATAGCTGTATCCGAGTAGAGTCAGCTGTTTTGCCATCTTGAATTTATAAACGCGCATGAAGGCCAGGTCGCCTTTCTTCTGCTCCCCAATAGAAGGGTCGCGCATGACATCTCTCACCGCGTCATCAAGATCACATTTCTGTTTTGTCTTTAGTTTCTTAACTGCTTTTTTGAAACTGGGCGTCTGTAAAACGCGGGTGACTTTGGGAGTGGGCTCAGCCAAAGTCGTAATCTTCCTGCTTGCCGGCTTCTTTTTCAGCCTGAGAGATAATTGCCTGCTTTACAAACTCATAAGGCAGGTCTGGATTGTCCTCCATGATTTCACCGATCTTAGCCCAGTGTTCAATTTGCTTGGGTGGCGTCCGGTTTAGAGCTTTGGCCATGACGGTGGCCTTTTCGACCAATTCTTGATCAAGTCGGATACTGGTAGTTGCCATGATTGGATACCTAGGAGTTCATTGTTGGCTAAAAATGTAGCAAGTTGCCACAATTGTAGCAACTTGCATTGCGCGCTCTTTTCGCAACTGTGTACTATTTGCCCGTCAGGCTTTACTTATCCGCCAGATGCGGTGCCATCACTTCTTCAAGAGTGAAGCCTGTCAGGCGACGAATGGTGCGCCACAGGTAGTAGAAGATCAGTAGCATCATTGCCATAGAAGGAATCGCAATCATTGGGTAGCTCACCAGCGTCATGCGGCCCAGCTCCTCATTGAACGCTTGGGTGCCAGAAGGGCTGACGACAATCCACTTCGCCAGTACGTAATTCATAATCGACGAAAACAAAAACGTACCGGCAAAGAAATACGTTGCCTTCATTAAGCGGCTCTCGAATTCTTCCGTAGCATTATTCTTTTCAAGAGCAGTCTGAATCTTCTCAACATCCAGTACGCTTGGGTTGTACAGCATAGTGCGCACCAGTGGATAGCGAGTGCGGGTCGAAATGAGAACCGCCAGGCCGATAATGGCAGGAATCGCAGCTTCTTTGATGGCCAGATAGCCAGCATCAAGTTCCAGCAGACCGATACCACCCGTCAGGCCGACGCTGACCATGCCCAGTAACGCAATAAAGTTTTTCTTACGGTACTTAACCAGCTCAAACAGGCCCCAGCCCAAAGGAAATGCCAGACCGAGTAAAAGCGCATTCACACTGCCGAGATGCTCGTCACCACTGAACTTCATCAGAATAATGGACGGAATCACAATACTGACCATCAGGTCGACAAACGGACGTGGCTGATGATCAGGCGTATTTGAGCTTGGAGCAGACATGTATCAGTAACCTTATAAACACAATTAGAAAGCAATCGAGAGTATACGACGATCACGGCAGGAACGTTACCGCCCCGCCAGGGCTATGAGAGTTCTACCTTCTGGGTCCGACTGACCAGGACAGAATCTGGCTCAGCTCTGTGAGGCTGTAACCGGTTTCGTCGCGCCAGCGCAACATGGCCTCCATAAAGGCTTTCCAGCTCGCCTTAGATGACGGCACACCATCAATCACGCCTTTGCTCGTGAGCGCCAGAATCATATCGTCACTGAATATTGGCGAATCCACACCCATACGACGCAGGAATATTTGACCGGTACGACCACCGACACGGTTACCGCGCTTGCGGAATACTTTCAGGTTGTCGGCGTAATCTTCCGGTTGCCATGACGCAAACCACTCAGCCGCTGAACCGTGCTCATGCTGGAGGTCCGTAAAGAACAGAGCGTTCTCGTACACCGAATTGATCTTCGCCATATGCCGGATGATGGTGTCATCCTGCATAAACTGCTCGTATTGCTCCTGTGGCCACATGACCAACACGTCTGTGCGGAAATTGCAGAACACCTCTTCAAAACGCGGCCACTTATTCGCAACGACCTTCCAGTTAAAGCCAGACTGAAACACACACTGCGACAGGCAGGACAACCAGCGGTCATCGGGAATCGCGGCCAGCTTCTTGGCGGATACAGGCTTCATTGCATGCTTGAACTTCAGATCGAAGTCATGATGCTGAGCAGCGGCTTGTTCGAGGTAATGGCTGAAAGAGAGCATGCGAATAGCCTATGAAGAATGAACAGAAAATAGTGTCTCGCCATGATATGGGCAACCGCTTCTGAATGTAAAGAATACATGGTTATCCATACAGTATGATTCGGACTTTTCGAGCAAAGCGCGCACGCTTTGTTTTCGTGCTTGCGCGTTTTGTCAGAGCGGGGTACCGTAAACCTCAATCGAATCAAAGAGTTGCCAGCTTGGTTTACAAGTTTATAGGCAAGCACTCGCCGAAATAACAGGCGTGCGCGTTTTTCTGGAAGGGAGATTTGAGTTATGGAAGATTTTTCAATTGAGTCAAAGAGTTATCCCGGAAAGCTCGAAAGAGTGTCCCAGGATAAATGCGCACGCACACTAACAAACTGTTATGTGCTGAGGAGAGATCTTGACTACGCGATATTATGATTACATCGTCAATAAAATATCGGCTGCGAAAAAGACAGCTGACGATTTGGCGAAAGAGGTAGGACATCATGGCCTAGAAGGTCAAATTCGCGAACTTGCACTGAAAGAATGTGTAGAGCCTTTTTTGACGCATAGCTTTCAGTGTAGTTCCGGGAAAATGATAGACATATTTCAAAGTCAGTCTGACCAAATAGACCTCATTGTTTACCAGACGAAAGCCGCGCCACCTATTCTTATAAATAAAGACCTTGGATTTTTTCCAGTTGAGTGCTGCCGTTACGCATTTGAGGTTAAGTCAACTTTAACGGCTTCTCAGATAAAGGATGCAATAAAAAAGTTCAAATCACTTTGGCCTTTAAAGTCATATCCGAAGCGCCAGGACGATGGAAGCATAGAGGATGGAGGCCCAAGACCTGTAGCGGTCTTATTTGCTTTTGACTCAGATGTTTCAGGAAGTGAAATTACTCGTTTTCTGAAATACGAATCGTCCGTTCACCCCGCCTGTACAGTGTTGTGCGTATTGGGTAAAGGCTATTGGTTCTTTCATGGCGGTCGGTGGCATGGGTTCGCAGCTGATGAGAACGAACCTTATTCCGAATTCTGTGGTTTTATTACAGGATTTATGAATACATTAGCAGCTGAGGAAACAGCTATGAGACCATTTTCTCCTGGTGGCTACATGAGGGCGGAGGATCAGAGAGTCATGCCTGTATCAGATGTGGAGTCAGGCACATAACCAGGCCAGGCACGGCGACGGCTTTTCCATTGCGGCTGCCGCCTCCATTTCAAAGCCGCGCGTGCTCGCGGCGTTATATTCACGCTATGCGGCGAGACTAAATCATGGATAATTTATGGAAATCACTAAAAAGAAAGTATCCAGATATTTGTACTTATCGGTCTGTTAGTAGAAAAATAAGGAAGAAAGTGAGCAGGAAAGCATCAGAAAAAAACCATGCCTTAGGTAAACCAGGAGCATATGTATATGCAGATGAATCTGGTAATTCAGGCAAAGGTATATTTAGTGAGCAATCACCAATTTATTATCAAGGCGCGATTCTTTCAGTTGGTGAAATTGATAACGCCGTTGCCCCTATAATCGAACGTTACTGTGATCAGAATAACTTAGAGAGGCTACACGGTTACGAGCTGGGCGAAGCAGTAGTAAACAGTATCTGTATCGATTTAATTAAAGCCTTAGAAGGTGTCGACTGGCAGTTTCACTATACCGCTATTGAAAAGAGATATATATCACCTACCAAGTTTGTAGACACTGTGTTTGACTGTTATGACAACCCTGCAGTTCACCCCTTATGGTATACAACAGAGTTGTTCCGTCACACTTTGTGTATATTGATCGACGACATGATGGAGGGAGGTGTTGATGTGGCGTTCTGGCAGTATTACCTAGCAGATGATGTGGATGGGCTAATTGAAATTTGCGGGATACTACTAGAAAGAGCACCACATATATTTGATAAGCGAGCCTGCGAGGTGGTAACAGATGGCTTGGAATATGCAATTCAAAACCCAGATATTTTCACCCTAATTGCAGCCAAAGGTAAAAGTGCATATAAAAAACAAACTCCTAATATTGTTGCCTTCTCTAGTCTTTTAACGGCTACTCATCGCTTTTGCAATAAATTTGGTACTAGCGTATCTGAGCTAATACATGATCAAAGTGATGAGTTTAAAGGCACGATGAGGGAATATCATCGCATGTTCTTTGGGGTAGATTATGAGGAAGATGAGTTTGGTGGGATACCACAGTTTAAAGAAGTTGAGTATGAGCTAGGTACTTTCAAGCTTGAGTCCTCTAAGAACTCCTACGGGTTACAAGTAGCCGACTTGTTTTTATGGTTAGTTCAGCGTGATGTTAACGACGAAGATCTGAAACAAACAAAAGCTTTAATCCTAGAAAATTGTGACGATTATTTTATTTCTAGAAATATGTCGCTAGCTATTGTTAAAGCGAGGCATCATCAAGTAATGCAACAAGACATAACGCCTGAACAGATGCAGGCAGGAAAACAACTCAACAAACAAATTGTGGCCAACCAACTACGAAAAATGAAAAAATGAATATAACAAGTTGCTGCACACGGAAAAATTACTCGCTGCGCTCCCAATTTTCCGGTGAGCAAGGCGTTATGTGAAAATAGGATTCCGATTTTCGTCGTGATCGAATTATTTTCAAGACCAAATTAATTAATGAGTAAAGTATATGAATGATGAGCCCGAACTAGAACTATCGATCCTATCCCAGGAATTGAAGAGTGGTGGAAGGACTGTATCTGTTGAGATTTACCGTCTTGAGGGTGATGAAGAGTGGGCTCTCGAGATCGTTGATGAATTCAATAATTCGACAGTATGGGATGATACTTTTCCCACTGAGTCCGCAGCACTAACTGAAGCAAAAAAGGCTATTCTAGAAGAAAGGGTAACATCTTTCGTTGGTCCAGAAGACGGCAAGAGTGATGGTGGGAACTGGAAATAATATAGCTGATCACACAACAATGCGTATCAATCGCTCCCTGATCTTGCCCCGATAAAACGGACACCGAAGTTGAACTAGATAGCATCCGCTTCGGAAACCTCACCAAACCACCCACGCATACCCACTGATCACGACAATACAACTCAGGTTGATCCGGAATCCTGCACGCATCATATCTTTCTGTGCGACATGGCCGCTGCCATAAACAATGGCATTTGGCGGCGTCGCGACCGGCAGCATAAAGGCGCAGGACGCCGATACGGCGATTAACGCACTCAGTATTACTGCCGGAATCCCTAAGCTTTCTGCGATGGCGGCAAACACGGGCACAAGTAAAGCCGCACTGGCGGTGTTACTGGCGAATTCAGTCAGGAATACTACAAAGGTCACGATGGCCATAATCACCAGAATCAACGGGGCGCCTTGTAAGAAGTCGCCAATATGATCGGCTAAGAACACGCTGGTGCCGGTCGCTTTGAGTACGGCGCTTAAGCAGATACCACCGCCGAATAATAAGAGCACGCCCCAGTCGGTGGTTTTTTCTATTTGTTTCCAGGTGACGACGCGGCTTAAGCCCAGCGCAATAATGGCGCTGATGGCAATGATGGTGTCGAACTTGGGCAGGCCTCCGAGGAACTTATTCAGCGGTGAGCTGAATATCCAGCAGAGTACCGTTACTCCAAATATCCCCAGCGTCATCAGGCGTGGCTGCGTCCATTCTAGGGCTTCGTGTTCAGCTGTAAATCTGTGTTTCAGGTCGGGTCGGATAACTGCAAATAATACGGCCAGCATGACTGGCAGTAGTAATAATGACAAAGGGCCAGCCAGAGTCATCCAGTCGGCAAAGGTCATGTTGTTCTGTGCCGCTGCAATGGCATTGGGCGGGCTGCCAACTAAGGTAGCGATGCCGCCGATGCTGGCGCAGTAGGCAACACCAAGCAGCACAAAAATATAAGTGGGGCGCTGCTCTTCTTCATTCAGTTGATGCAGTACGCCTAATACCAAAGGCAGCATCATGGCCGTGGTGGCGGTGTTGCTGATCCACATCGACAGGCCTGCGGAGACGGCAAACAGCATAAACACGGCGACGTTAAATCGGCCTCTGGCAAGATCGAGCACTTTGTTGGCAATCGCTGTATCGATTTTCTGGGCGTGCAGGGCTGAGGCGAGAGCAAAGCCGCCTAAGAAGATAAAGATAATCGGGTTGGCAAAACTGGCGAGTGCTTTGGTGGTGTCCAGTACTCCGAGAGCTACCGCTAGCACGGGGACGAGCAGGGCGGTAATGCTGACGTCTAAGGCTTCGGTGAGCCAGAGTACGGCGACAAATACTAATATGCTGAGGCCGTCAACGACAGCAGGCTCAAACGGTAGCCAGAGTTGCATGGCTGCGAAGAGTAATGCGTTGGCAATGATAATGAGTGTTGAGCTGGGCATAGACGTCTCGTTGTTTTCTTTTTATTGGTAGAGAGTAAAGAAAAATGAGGGTGCAGGTAAGGGGGCAGGTCAGGGTTTGATCAGCTGCCCTTAGGTTTCGCAAGTGGTGGGCAGTGCCCACCCTACGCTTCGGAAGGACATGGATGGTTGCCGCTGTAGGGCGGGCATTGCCCGCCGATAAATCAGATGCGTCTGACCTTGATCTGCCGCCCTTTAATGCGGCTTTTTTCTAACAGGCGCAGGGCTTCATTGGCGTATTCACGCTCAACGGCGGCAAAGGCAACGAAATCCAGCACGGTGATATCACCAATGACTGATCCTGGGATTTTGCCTTTCGCCGTGATCGCACCGACGATATCACCCGGGCGCAGTTTGTTTTTACGGCCTTCGGCAAAACACAGGGTCACATACGGCGGCTTGGCCGGTTCGTGTTTGTCGGTCAGGTCGTTTTCGTGCATCGCCTCGATATTGTGCTTCAGCAGGTCTTCGATGGCTTCGCGCTTGTAGGTTTCCCGTTCGCTGAACAGGCTCAGTGCCAGGCCTTCTTTCCCGGCGCGGCCAGTACGACCAATGCGGTGTACGTACACTTCGGGGTCGCGTGGAAGCTCGTAGTTAATCACGGCTTGCAGATCATCGACATCCAGGCCGCGTGCGGCAACGTCGGTGGCGACTAAGCAGTGAGCGCTCCCTTGTTTGAAGCGGATGTATGTCTGGTCGCGGTCGCGCTGATCGAGATCGCCGTGTAATCCCAGTGATAAATACCCGGCATGGCGCAGTGCCTGTGATACTTCATTCACCGATTGTTTGGTATTGCAGAACACCACCACCTGCTCCAGTGCAAAATGCTGCATGGCTTTTAACAGCGCATCGGTGCGGCTGTGTTTATCGCAGCCAATCAGTTGCTGTTGAATATGGTTGGTGTTGTGTACGGCTTCGACTTTTATCGTCTCGGGCTCGTGCATCAGGTCTTTGCTCAGCGCTTTGATGTTGTCGGGGTAGGTGGCCGAAAACAGCAGTGTCTGGCGGTTGTGTTTCGTGTGCGAGGCGATGTCGCGGATGTCGTCGGCAAAGCCCATTTCTAACATGCGGTCGGCTTCATCAAGCACGAGGGTGTTGACGTTCTCGAGCACCATGGTCTTCTTACGCAAGTGATCTTTAATGCGCCCTGGGGTGCCCACAACGATATGCGCGCCGCGCTCAAGCGAGCCGATCTGAGGCCCAATCGATACACCGCCTGAGATCACGACGATTTTAATGTTCTGGGTAAAACGGGCGAGTTTGCGTAGCTCATCAGCGACCTGTGTCGCCAGTTCACGGGTCGGGCAAAGCACCAATCCCTGAATACCAAAGAACTTAGGATTCAGGCTCTGCAGTAGCGGAATACCAAACGCCACGGTTTTGCCGCTGCCGGTTTTTGCCTGCGCCAGTAGGTCATTGCCAGCAAGGCTGACGGGCAGCGACTGTGCCTGAATCTCGGTGGCTTCTTTAAAACCTAACTGATCCAGGTTACTCAGCATGGCTGGGTTAATGCCGCTGATACTATCAAACATACTCATGAGGTCGCCTTGCGCTTCAGAACCACGCCGGTTTCGATATGGTGGGTGTACGGAAACTGATCGAACATGGCAAAACGCACGATGTCGTGGGTTTTGATCAGTTCCGTCAGGTTCGCGTGCAGTGTATCCGGGTTACAACTGATGTAGATGATGTTGTCGTATCCGGCGGTCTGTTTTACTGATTCATCGTCGAGGCCGGCGCGTGGCGGATCGACCAGCACGGTGCGGAAATCGTAGCTGCTCAGATCAACGCCTTCGAGGCGGGTAAACTTACGCTCGCCGCGCAGGGCCTGCACAAATTCTTCAGACGACAGGCGCGCGATGATCAGGTTGTCGATCTGGTTGTCGGCGATGTTTACTTGCGCGGCATTCACCGAGGTTTTCGATATTTCGGTGGCCAGTACGCGCTCGTATTTATCGGCAAGTGCGACAGAGAAGTTGCCGTTGCCGCAATACATCTCGACCAGGTCGCCGCCAATGTCGTCTGACGCCGAACGCGCCCAGCTGAGCATCTTCTGATTCACTTCGCCATTCGGTTGAGTGAAGCCGCCCTCGATCTGGCGGTAGCTGAATTGTTTGCCATCGACGGTGAGTACTTCGGTCACGTGGTCGCGCTCAAGTACCAGCTTCTGTTTACGGGAGCGACCAATAATCGGGAAGCCAATGCGTTCCTGCAGTTTGCGGGCTTCTGCTTCCCAGCTTTCATCGAGTTTTTTATGGTAAATGAGGGTAATCAGGGCATCGCCGCTTAATGTCGTCAGAAATTCAACCTGAAATAACCTGCGCCGCAGCAGCTCGCTGGTGTGAATTTCGGCCAGCAGCTTTTTCATCAGTTCATTGATGAGTGGAGAGGCTATATTGAATTCACGTACTTCCAATGCCTTCTTGCGGTTGCCCGGTTCGAACATGGCGTAGAAGCAGCGGTCTCCCTCGTGCCAGAGGCGAAACTCGGCGCGCAGGCGATAGTGGCTGACGGCGCTGTCATAGACTTCCAGAGCGGGTGGTGCGAACTCGGCGAACAGACTGTTCAGCCGTGCCTTTTTCTCGGCAAGCTGGGTATCGTATTCGGCAGGATTGATAGGATCTGGAAAGATTTCTGACATGAGATAACCGGTGATGAAGCGTGAGGGCCGGTATTATACGCGGCCCCGCACAGAGTGCGAGTATGGCGCATAATGTCATTTCGGCCAATGATTGGGTATTTTTATCGGGTACTGTTCCAGTCATAGCTACAAATAATGTGCTTTGATAGTCTGATGAGTAAGAGAGGTGTGTATGAGTGATGTGTTGCAAGGGTTGGTCGAGTTACTTGAACCCACAGAAATCGGAGAAAACACCTTTCGCGGTGAGACCCAGGACCTTGGGTTCCGTGCGCTGTTTGGCGGTCAGGTCATGGCGCAGAGTCTGTCATCTGCACTAAAGACGCTGCCAGAGGGCGACTGGCACGCGCATTCCTTTCATGTGTATTTCATGTTGGCGGGTACCGTCACCGATCATCTTGAGTTTGAGGTGGACCGTTTGCGGGATGGCCGCAGTTTCTGTACGCGGCAGGTAAAAGCCATTCAGAATGGCCGTGCCATTCTGACCATGATCTGTTCTTTCCAGCAGACAGAAGAAGGTTTTGAGCATCAGGCGCCTATGCCTGAGGTAAAAGGGCCAGATGGCATTCCTTCCCAGGTCGATCTGGCGCGTATGTTCCGGGATTACTTTCCTGAAAAAGTCCGCGACATTTATACCGCCGACAAGCCCATCGAGATGCGTGTGCTCGATCCGGTGAATATTTTCGCGCCGACCAGGAAAGACCCAGTGAAGTATCTTTGGATGAAAGCCGACGGCTCGCTCCCAGAGGATACTGATCTCCACGCTAAGTTACTCGCGTATGCGTCTGACTTTAATCTGTTGCCGACTTCGCTTCACCCTCATGCGCGTTCATATGGCCAGAAAGGTATGCAGATGGCGAGTCTGGATCATAGTGTCTGGTTCCACCGTCCGTTCAGAATGGACGAGTGGTTGCTGTATGCGATTGATAGCCCGAATGCGGGTGGAGGTCGAGGGTTCTGCCGCGGTCAGGTTTTTAATCAGAAAGGTGAGCTGGTAGCGTCTGTCGCGCAGGAAGGGTTGATCCGTTACCGTGAACCGGAAGAAAAATCATGATGTTGCTTCGTTTTATCTTTATTTTTTTCCGCCAGAAATGGAACGACAATAAAGATCCTCTTGCTCTGACGACCTATAGTTTCCGGGTAATGCCCTGGGACATGGATCTGAACCTGCATCTGACGAATACACGTTACCCTGCGTTTATCGACGTTGGCCGGGTGCAGTGGTTTGCAGAAATTGGCTTGTTGCCACTGATTATGAGCAACGGCTGGCGCACAGTGGTTGCCAGTCAGACGGTGACCTTTGTGCGTGAGATTAAGCCGTTCACTAAGGTGGATATCGAGAGCCGGGTTCTGTATTGGGACAGAAAGTACCTCTATTCAGAGCATCGTTTTCTGGTGGAAGGCAAGCTGCATTGCAAAGCGCTGGGGCGAATTGCTCTGGTTCGTGGTGGTCGTGTGCGCAGTTTCAGTTCGCTACTGCAATCCATTGATAAGTATCATGGCCGAGAGCCGGGGGAATACATCGCCCCTGAACCAACGCCTGAAATTCAGGCCAAAATTGATCTGCTGACCTTGAAGCGTGACGCTGAACTGGCGCGAGCCCAGGCAGAGGCCGAAAAAGATTCCGAAGACGAGAAGGTTATTCCTTAGGTTCTTCCTTAAGGTTTTTTGCCAGCTTCTTTTTGGTTTCCATTTTCGTTTGAAGACGATGGTCAGAATTTTCCTCTGACGCCTGATCATCGCTTTCATTTTTCTGCAGTAGTTCGCTTGCTGCAGAAAAATCGAAGCCTTCAGAATCCTCCATCTCTTCAATGTTCGGGCGTATGCCACATCCACTGCCTTTTACTGGCATTAAACCGGAAGTTCCTGGCGACTTTTTCATATCAGTACCTTGTTTATTTCGGCTGATCTTCACGTAGTAGCAGCTTCGGATTCACCCTGGCGTTATTGAGGCTGACGGTCCAATGCAGATGTGGGCCCGTGGCCCGGCCTGTTTTTCCGACGGCTCCCAGTAAATCGCCTTGCTTGATCACATCACCTTCTTTTACATCGACACGACTCATATGACACATCATGCTGATCAGTCCCTGGCCGTGGTCAATAAAGACGCTTTTACCGTTAAAGAAAAAATCACCCGTTAACACAACGGTGCCACCTGCCGGAGCAACGATATCTTTGCCTTCCGGGGCGGCTATATCAATCCCGCTATGAGGGTTGCGCGCCTGACCATTAAAGAAGCGCTTGAGTCCGAATGCGCTGCTGTATGGCCCGGTGGTCGGCAGAATCATCTGATTCCAGTCAGGAGTTAAATCAGCAGAGAAGCTCGTGTACACCGGAGTCATCTGGTTATATTCACGCCCGATACGATCCATGTCGTTTTTCTGCGGATTTACCTTGCGCTTATTCTTGATTTCGATGTGCTGCTCTTCGTAGGCGAAGTCCTCAAGGATTTGAGGCTGTTCTTTGCCATCGATTTCCAATGTCAGCGCGCCTTCGGCTCTGAGTGGCACGCCAATAACAGCGTAACGTTGCCCGTCAATGACGGTCGTGAGAACCGGCTTGTCGTTTAAGGTCACCGCATTGGTACTTTTTACAGGCAGTGAAATGATGCCGCCAGCAATTGGATTATTCGGTATTTCGGCTAATGTGTGTAACGCTGAAAGAGAGAGCAGGGCAACGCTTAATTGTTTAATCATCATCGTTTTGAATATCAATAATCGTGCTGGTGAGTTTGCCGGAGCGAATCAGAGTTTCTATCTGGTCGCCGGTGTTCAGTTCGCTCGTGTCACGCACGACGGAGCCATCGTTTTTGCGGGTTATCGAATAGCCGCGACTGAGGACTTCAAGCGGGCTGACGGAGTTGAGAAGCCGCATACCGGCACCAAGTTCCGTTTTCTTTTTCTGCAGTTGTTGCTGCATCGCGCGCTCGAGGCGACTACGGATCTGATTCAAGGTGTTCTGGCTTTGTGTCAGTCCACGCTGTGGGTGTAGGTGCGCTAATGATGTCTGGAGTCGCTGCAGGCGCTGTTGAGGCTCTTTCAGTCGTGACGTCATTGCACGTTGCAAACGTATCTCCAGCTGGTCGAGATGCTGGGCTCTTGATTGCAGCGCTTGTCGCGGGCCGCGTAGCCGGGATTGCAGTTGCGTCAGCGAGCGTTGGGCGTGATGAAAGCGCTCCCGTTGGTTGCGGACCAGACGTTGCTGAAGGTCATTAACGTAGCGCAGCATCTGCTGGCCGTCGGGGCTGATGAGTTCGGCTGCTGCTGACGGAGTCGGTGCCCGCATGTCGGCGACAAAATCTGCGATGGTAAAATCGACTTCGTGACCCACAGCACTGATAACAGGCAATTGAGAGTTGGCAATTTCGCGCGCTAGAACCTCATTGTTAAATGCCCAGAGATCTTCAAGTGAGCCGCCTCCACGACCAATAATTATGGCGTCGGCCGTGTTGTCGCGGTTTGCCCGGTACAGCGCGTTGATCAACTGCTGTGGCGCTTCTTCCCCCTGAACTGCAGCAGGGTAAAGATCGACCTCGAGCAAGGGCCAGCGGCGTTTCAGTACCGTTAGCATGTCGTGGATGGCAGCGCCGGTGGGTGAGGTGATAATTGCTACACGTTTGACCGAGGGGAGTGGCCTTTTACGCTCTTCAGCGAACAAGCCTTCTGCAGTTAGTTTGCGCTTGAGTTGTTCGAACGCGAGAAGCAGGGCACCTTCACCGGCTGGCTTCATCGCATCGACAATCAGCTGATAATCACCGCGGTTTTCATACAGACTGACCTTGGCGCGGACTTCAACTTTATCGCCTTCTTTTGGTTGAAATTTCACCATGCCTGCCCGTGAACGGAACATGGCACAACGCACCTGAGCACCGCTGTCTTTTAACGTGAAATACCAGTGACCCGAAGATGGTCGTGCAAGGTTGGATATTTCGCCTTCGACGCGCACAGACGCAAACGATACTTCGAGCATTTGTTTAGCCCGGCGGTTGAGGTCGGATACGGTAAAAATACCGGGATCACGGGGGTGGTCTGTCTGATACATAAACAATCTACTGGTTCGATGGTCAAAGGCTGACATAAGGCGGTGTTTTTGGCCAGTTTTTGTCTTACCTGTAGACAGGGGCGTAAAAGCATTCTAGGTTAGACGGGTCGTTTCGAAACGACCTAATTTGATCAGAACAAGGAAATGATCCATGAAAAAACTGATTGCTGCGGCAGCACTGATTTCTGCGTCTTCTTTTGCAATGGCTGACAACGGCCCTGCGGGCTGTGGTCTGGGTACTGCGGTTGTCTTCCCGGATGCTAACGAATGGCACGAGCACGTACTGGCTGCGACCACCAACGGTACTTCTGGTAACCAGACCTTTGGTATGACTTCAGGTACCCTGGGTTGCGAATCAGCTAATGGCCCTCTGAAAGCGGCTGAAGCGTTCATGAACGACAATATGGATCAGCTGGCTGCTGACAGTGCACGTGGTCAGGGTGAAACTCTGGACGCGCTGGCTCAGGTTATGGGCGTAGAAGCGGCTGACACTGCAGCGTTCCGCGCAACTGTTCAGTCTAACTTCGATAGCATGTTTACTACCGAAGCGACTGCTGGTGATGCGTTCCGTTCTCTGACTGAAGCAATGTCTCAGGACGAAGCTCTGCAGAAATACGTAGGCTGATACTTCAGTCTGTCATACTCTGAGGCGCATCATGTGCGTCTCAGTGTTGTTTGTTAAGGATTTTCCGTGGGTCATCAGTTTAAGCTGATTCTTCTTGCCGCTTTGTTGGCAATGTTCTCCTCCTCATCTGTTCTTGCTGCTTCTGATACCAGTCATTTCAAAGCTATTCCGGCTGATGAACTTCGCGCTCTGGCGTCGCATCAGCAGTGGCTGCATCTGCTGCACTATCGACAACACCCCTATACCTTTCGTTTTATCAGTCAGAATGATTCACCTGAGTTCTTTCTTGCTGAGAAGGGCAAGAGTGATGCGCGCGATGAGTTGGTTGCCGACCTGAATGCGTTTCTGCTGACGGATCAGGCGGATAATGCCTCCGCTCAGTGTCGTTTTCCGGCGCGTTATCATTGGTTGAAACACAGGCTTCCGCAGGTTGGTTTCGTTGATCAGCCATGCTCAGAATTTGATGAGTGGCGCAATGAATTAAATGCCCACCGTCTGACGCTGATCTTCCCGGCCTCTCATATTAATTCGCCATCGTCGATGTACGGGCATACCTTGGTGCGAATGGACAGAGAAGATCCGTCCAGCAGTAAGTTGCTCGCTTACAGCGTAAATTTTGCGGCCAATGCGGACCCAACCGACAACGAGTTGGTGTTCAGCTATAAGGGTCTGTCCGGTGGCTATCCGGGTGAAGTCTCGGTGATGCCATACTACGTAAAAACTAACCAGTACCAGCACATGGAGTACCGTGATACATGGGAATATGAGCTGGACTTTGGTAGCGCTGAAGTGGATCAGTTTGTGCGTCATGTCTGGGAGCTTCAGGATACGGCGTTCGATTATTTCTTTTTTGATGAAAATTGCTCATACCGGTTACTGACGATGCTTGATGCCGCATCGTCCCGGTCAGACCTGGCAGCCGACTTTAAAATGAAGGCGGTACCGGTCGATACTATTCGTGCTCTTTATGATGCTGGCTTTGTGTCGCGAGAGTTTTATCGACCTTCTGCTGCGTCGGTGATGGAGTCCAATGCGGCGCTGGCCTCAGAGCAGGAAGCAGAACTTGCCCGTACCATTGTTGAGGGTGACCCCCCGATTGATGCCTTGTTGGCGGGCCTGCCTGAAGAGTCGCAGATTCGTGTCCTGGAGCTGGCATACAGTTATGCACGCTATCTGTCAGTTAAGAAAAAGCAGGCGAATCCGGTATTACGAAAGCGAACCCTGCAGATACTGTCTGCTCGTAGCAAGCTGCCAGCGGGCGATGTGTTTCCTGCACCACGAAAGCCAGAGTTTCGTGATGATGAGGGGCACGGTACATCGCGCTTAAGTGTGGGTGGTGGTTATACCGGAGAGCAATGGCACGGTGATATTAACTGGCGCATTGCTTACCACGACGTCCTTGATCCATCGAAGGGCTTTTCACCCGGTGCTCAGATAGAAATGGGAGATTTCTATGCACGCGTCACGGAAGACGGTGATGTTCGGTTGCAAAAGCTGACGCTGGTGAATGTGCTGTCACTCAGTCATAAAACGCGTTTTCAAAACCCAGTTGCATGGACGGTGAGTGCTGGTCTTGATCGGTTTAATCACGAGGACAGTGAGCTTTTCAGCCGGTTTAACCTCGGTTTCGGCAGAGCCTGGCAGCTGCCGTTTGGCCTACGTGACGGTAAGCGATTGGGCAGCGCACGTGTCTTCGCCCTCGGCGATATGACCGCACGCGCTGATAATCAATTTGACGATGGCTATCAGGTATCTGCTGGCGTGCGTGCTGGCTGGCTATGGCAGGGGCGTCTGAATCAGGAACTGATCCAGTTTCGTTGGCAGCCTGTTGCGCTGGGGGATGACACTCCGCGGCGGGAACTGACAATCGAAGAAGCCTTCAATGGCTTCGATGATGTTCAACTTCGCTTTGGTTTCAGTCGTCAGTGGGCGTCCTCGGAGGCGGTGAATAGCTGGAAGCTAACCTATGCCTGGTATTTCTGAAGCGTTCAGGCTGGTTCGGATTTCCTTGATGCTTGCGGTGGCTGCAACGTTAAGCGGTTGCGCCTCGCTGACGACCCTGTATTTTCACCCGCAAGAAGTCTGGTTACAGACGCCGGACCGTTTTGATATCGATTATGAAGATGTCTGGCTGACTGCGGATGACGGCACAGAACTTCATGCCTGGTTACTCAAGCCTGCCCCAGCGACTGAGAAAACTAAGGTTATTCTCTACTTGCATGGGAATGCTGAGAATATCTCGACGCATTCGCGCAGTGTCTTCTGGTTGGTAGAGGAGGGGTACACTGTCCTCGCTCTTGATTATCGCGGGTTTGGCGCATCGCAGGGACGGCCGATATTGCCGGATGTACTTATGGATGCAAAAGCTGGCGCAAGCTGGCTGCGGGGTGCTTACCCGGATCACTCTCTGGTTGTTCTTGGCCAATCAATGGGCGCAGCGCTCGCGGTCAATTTCGTTGCAGACTATGGTCGCGACTATGACGTTTCTCAACTCATACTCGAAGCGCCGTTTGCTGGATTTCGCAGTGTGGCCAGAGAGATGTTGCAGCGTACCGTCGTCGGTACCATTGTCTCACCCCTTGTTTACTTGATCCCATCAGACTGGGACCCGAAGGACCGCGCTCCCAATATCCATATTCCGGTCATGCAGCTGCATAGTCCTATGGACCCGATCGTTCCCCTGTCTGAAGGAGAGGTTCTTTTCGAAGCCTTGCCTGCAGATAAACGGTGTTTTATTGCTTCGCAGGGGCCGCATATCGCTAGTTTTCGATACAGCAAGTTTCGGGAACAGGTGGCGGATTTTCTGGTCAGGGGAGAGTGTCCGCAGGTCGAAGCGGATACAGTTAAAACAGAAAGCGTCGCGGGATTTACCGACGAATGACCTTCCGGTATAATGCCCCGCCTTTCCTTCAACCTCATTCTGGAAGGCTCTTCTATGTTGCGAATTGCTCAGGACGCACTCACTTTTGATGATGTGCTGTTAGTTCCCGGTTATTCCGAGGTACTGCCCAATCAGGTCAGTCTGAAAACCCGCCTGACCAAAGGCATTGAGCTGAACGTTCCCCTTATTTCTGCCGCGATGGATACGGTCACTGAAGCGCGCCTGGCAATTGCAATTGCTCAGGAAGGTGGCTTAGGTATCGTCCATAAAAACCTGACCATCGAGGAACAGGCTGCTGAGGTTCGTAAGGTCAAGAAATACGAAAGCGGTGTGGTCAAAGATCCGATCACTGTGCCGAGTACGAGCACCATCCGCGAAATTCTCGAACTGACTCAACAGCACAGCATCTCTGGTATGCCTGTGGTTGATGGCGAAGAGCTGGTGGGGATTGTCACTAGCCGTGATGTTCGTTTTGAGAAAAATCTGGATGCTACGGTGGCGTCGGTGATGACACCAAAAGAGCAACTGGTCACCGTGAAAGAAGGCACCAGCCCTCAGGACGTTCAGGATCTGCTGCACGTTCACCGCATTGAGAAAATTCTGGTTCTTGATGACAACGAACAGCTCGTTGGCATGATGACCGTGAAAGACATCGAGAAGGCGAAAGCTTTTCCAAGTGCTGCAAAAGATGATCAGGGTCGTCTGCGTGTTGGTGCTGCAGTCGGTACTGGCGCAGGCACCGAAGAGCGTGTCGAAGCTCTGGTAAAAGCGGGTGTTGACGTGATTGTTGTTGATACAGCACACGGTCATACATCGAACCCAAGCGGCACCGGGGTTATTGATCGTGTGCGCTGGGTGAAAGAAAACTTCCCTGAGGTTCAGGTGATCGGTGGCAATATCGCGACGGCTGAAGCTGCGATTGCTCTTGCCGAAGCCGGGGCCGATGGCGTGAAAGTGGGTATTGGCCCAGGCTCTATCTGTACTACACGTATCGTTGCTGGTGTCGGTGTTCCTCAGATTTCAGCGGTAGCTAACGTGGCTGAGGCTATGAAGAAATACGATGTGCCTGTGATCGCTGACGGTGGTATCCGTTTCTCGGGTGATATCTCGAAAGCCATCGTTGCTGGCGCAAGTGTTGTGATGGTTGGCTCCATGCTGGCAGGTACTGACGAGTCTCCGGGTGAAGTTGAATTGTTCCAGGGACGTGCGTACAAGGCATACCGTGGCATGGGTTCTCTCGGCGCTATGGGCCAAAGCCAGGGCTCGTCTGACCGTTACTTCCAGGACAAAAAAGCCGGTGTTGATAAGCTGGTTCCGGAAGGCATCGAAGGTCGTATTGCCGTGAAAGGCCCGCTAACGAACATTGTTCACCAGCTGATGGGTGGTGTCCGTGCTTCCATGGGCTACACCGGTTGCGCGACGATCGACGAAATGCGTACCAAACCTGAGTTTGTGCGTATTACATCGGCGGGCATGTCTGAATCGCATGTTCACGACGTTCAGATCACCAAAGAAGCGCCCAACTATCGCTTAGGCTGATCGCTGGCAATTGCTAAGATGTGGGGATGATGAAAGTCATCCCCGCTTTTGTTTTTAAATCTTTTTTCTGGAAAGCCCAATGTCACAAGACATCCACGCTCAACGTATTCTGATTCTGGATTTTGGTTCACAGTACACTCAGCTGATCGCTCGTCGTGTGCGTGAAATCGGTGTGTTCTCTGAAATCCGCGCCTGGGACATGGACGAAGCGGAAATCCGCGAGTACAACCCGTCCGGTATTATTCTCGCTGGTGGCCCTGAGTCTGTGACAGAAGCAGGCTCTCCGCGTGCCCCTCAGGTGGTGTTCGAGCTTGGTTTACCTGTTCTCGGTATCTGCTATGGCATGCAGACTATGGCTGAGCAGTTGGGTGGCAGTGTGCAGGGCTCGAACATCCGTGAGTTTGGTTATGCCCAGATTCAGGTTGAGACGAACAACGCTCTGTTAAAAGATATCAAAGATCATGTCAGTGAAGATGGCAAAAGCCTGCTCGATGTATGGATGAGTCACGGCGATAAAGTTGCCACCATGCCTGAAGGCTTTGAGCTGATGGCAACCACGCCGAGCTGCCCGATTGCCGGTATGTTCCATGCTGAGAAAAGTTTCTTCGGCGTACAGTTTCACCCAGAAGTGACGCACACCCTGCAGGGTAAGCGTTTGCTTGAACACTTCGTCATGGATATCTGTGGCTGTGAAGCACTCTGGACGCCAGCAAAAATTATCGAAGATCAGATCGAACGCGTGCGTGAGCAGGTCGGTAACCAGAAAGTTCTGCTGGGCCTGTCGGGCGGTGTTGATTCATCGGTTGTGGCGGCGCTGCTGCACAAAGCCATCGGCGATCAGTTGACCTGTGTTTTCGTTGACAATGGTCTGCTGCGTAAGAACGAAGGCGATATGGTGATGGACATGTTCGCCAAGAACATGGGCGTCAAAGTGATCCGTGCCGATGCTGAAGACCTGTTCCTCGGCAAGCTGGCTGGTGTTTCTGACCCAGAGCAGAAGCGTAAGATCATTGGTAACACCTTTATCGAAGTGTTCGATGAAGAAGCCGGCAAGCTGAAAGACGTTCCTTTCCTGGCGCAGGGCACCATCTACCCAGATGTGATTGAATCTGCTGCCGCGAAAACCGGTAAAGCACACGTGATCAAGTCACACCACAACGTGGGCGGCCTGCCAGAAGACATGAAGATGGATCTGGTGGAACCACTGCGTGAACTGTTTAAAGACGAAGTACGTAAGATCGGTCTGGAACTGGGCCTGCCTTACGACATGGTTTACCGTCATCCATTCCCGGGTCCGGGTCTGGGCGTGCGTATCCTCGGTGAAGTGAAGAAAGAATACGCTGACGTACTGCGTGAAGCGGATGCCATCTTCATCGAAGAACTGCACAACTTCGACTGGTACCACAAAACCTCTCAGGCATTCGTAGTCTTCCTGCCGGTTAAATCGGTGGGTGTCGTAGGTGACCAGCGTCGTTACGAGTGGGTAGTTTCACTGCGTGCGGTAGAAACCATCGACTTTATGACCGCTCGTTGGGCGCATCTGCCATACGAACTGCTGGAGAAAGTCTCGAACCGTATCATTAACGAGATCGAGCATATCTCCCGCGTAGCTTACGATGTGTCGTCTAAGCCGCCAGCGACCATTGAGTGGGAATGATTCGACGTCTGGCAACACCAGGCACCTACAAGCAGTAAACCTACTATAACCCATTGTTTGCAATGGGTTTTTTCTTTCTAGGCATGGTGATTTCAAGCACCTTCTAGCACCGCCAAGCAAACTTTTTTCATGGGATTTTCCATGGTATCGTCTTTTTCAATGTTGATGACCAAAGACAATACCATGCAGTGATTTTTAAGGTCTTCATGGTATTGGATTTCGTTAACTCTTTGTTATCTAAAAGAAAAACACCCTAAAAATCGCTAGTTTTTATCATGGTATTTGGGGCGTTTTGAGAGGGTACCTTTATGTTGACTGATACCAAGCTTCGAAACCTGAAACCCAGAGACAAAATGTACAAAGTTGTTGACCGCGATGGGCTTTACGTCGCTGTATCCAAGACTGGTACAGTCTCATTCAGATACAACTACTCATTAAATGGTCGCCAAGAAACGCTGACTTTTGGGCGCTATGGCGTGGGTGGTATTAGCTTGGCAGAGGCTAGAGAGCGTCTTAACGAATCAAAGAAAATGATTGCTTCTGGTAAGTCTCCTGCGAGAGAAAAGGCACGCGATAGGGCGCGGGTGAAAGGTGCCGAAACATTTGGTGCTTGGGCAGATAAATGGCTGCGTGGGTATCAGATGGCGGATTCAACCCGCGATATGCGCAAGTCTGTCTATCACCGAGAATTGAAGAAGGTTTTTGGAAATCAGAAGTTGGTTGAGATTACCCATGAAGATCTACGCTCTTTGACTGACGCAATAGTTGAGCGGGGTGCTCCAGCAACCGCTGTTCATGCGCGCGAAGTCGTTTTAAACGTCTATCGTTGGGCGATTGAGCGAGGACAGAATGTAGAGAATCCGGCTGAAATGGTACGTCCAACCACTATAGCTAAATTTGTACCGCGTGAAAGAGCATTAACACCGTTTGAAATTGATCTGATGTACAAGTACATGAATCGAATAGGGACATCACCTCAATACCGCGCGGCGATTAAACTATTGTTGCTCACTCTAGTGAGAAAGTCAGAGTTATCCAATGCAACCTGGGATGAAATTAATTTTAGCGAAGCGCTTTGGACTATTCCGAAAGAACGCATGAAAAGACGTAAGCCTCATTTAGTTTTTTTATCTCAACAAGCAATGGATATCTTTATTGCATTGAAAACATTTGCTGCTGGTTCAAAGTATGTGCTTCCCTCGCGGTATGATTCGGATACACCTATGAGCAATGCCACGCTAAATAGGGTGCTCACATATACTTACAAAGCTGCTCAGAAAGATGGAAAGTCGCTTGCTAAATTCGGTCCTCATGATTTGCGCAGGACAGCCAGTACGCTGCTGCATGAGGCTGGTTACAACACGGATTGGATAGAGAAAAGTCTTGCCCATGAACAGAAGGGAGTTAGGGCAATTTACAATAAAGCGGAATACCGAGAACAGCGAACAGAAATGTTACAGGACTGGGCGAATATGATTGATGAATGGACTAGCGAGAACCGAGAAGTAGAGGCATACCAGGCCTGATGGCTTTAGCGTCTGATTGTTTACGCTCTTCAATCCAATTTTCTACTTCCGCTAAATCCCATGCGACATTGCGGCTTGTTAATACGATGCGGCGAGGGAATTCGCCGCGTTTTTCCAGATTGTAGATGGTGCGATCTGAGAGCGGAATCATCGTTAATAATGTTCTGCGGTTGATCAGCGTCTTTCCTGAATTCAAGGTGCTTCCATTATCCCGATGCTTGGTTTCTCTGGTGTTACCCACGGCTATTATTCCATCTACTCAATTTACGGATGTCGAGCGAGAACACTAACAATTCATGTATCGACTTTCCGTTGCAAATCTTTCAATGCGATAAAAAATTATTCTGATAGGGAATGCTGCTGTGCAATCAGGTTATTCAGCCATTGCCGAAGAAACGAATTAAGCTCTTTACGCTGTTGAGGGTGGAACTTGCCAGGCTCTGGAAAGACTTGCTGATAGATAGGCGGTATCGACATTTCAAAGGTAAAGGCTTCTGCCATTCGTTGAGATGGGTAGATAAGTACAACCATCTCCGGATCTTTGCATAGATCGCCGTTCTGCTCAAAGTAATGCGCCAGTGACACCGCAATACCCTCATCATTGCCTGAAACACCGTCCAGATGGGGTAAACGCTCCACCACCCAATCCATTAACCCCGCCACCTGACTGCGGCGACATTGATTGGGTACAGCCCTCTCATTAGTAATAACACCCAGTTTAATCAGCCGGTCATAGTTAGTTTCATAAATGGTCTTTCTCATAATGGTTACCCTTGAGTTCGTGAATTGTGCTTAACGAGCGCAGCACCCGTCTGCGCTCCTGCACCGCTGGCGAAGCGTGGGGGTAGCAAATGGCCAGTGGCTCACCGGAAGCCGCAGCTAAGTGACTGAGCAACGCGAAGGAATCTGAACGGGTGAGGAAGCGCGGAGCCTTGCACTTGCAATGCGCGAGGGGCAAGGCCCCTTAGCAAAGTAGCTTGAGCATCTGGGTTGATATTTGGCTGAGAGGTGGATGAAGGTGAGGAAAACTGTTTCGATGATTTTGCAGCCTGGAGGGCTGAAGCGTTAGGGATTGATAGGGCGGCAGTTCCCCAACGGGGAATGAGCGATTAGCGAACCCGGCCAAGCTCGGTAAACGCCAACATACTTAAATCAAGATACTTCTAGAATGGTTGAAATAACAGCTAGACGTAGGTTTCATCGCAATTGGATGTAGTATTTTTTTCCCTGAAAAGAATGACCTCGGATTCCAGATAGAAAACCTTGCGAAACCGCTTACACCAGGGTAATTCCGGGCGCTCTCCAGTACAGCGCCATTTTCTCAGTGTGCTGGGCGACAGGCCGAGTAGGGAAGCTGCCTCTTTGGTGGTGAGTTCACGGTCAGTAATAGCCGCTGTGGTGTTGTTCATATTTTGGTTCCCGAAAGAGTCACGAGCACATTAGCGATATAGTTAGTCGATAGTCATACTTTTGTTTTCAGCCCTTAAAGAAATATATTTCAAGCATGAGTGCTATCTATTGAAATCGAGCTTTTATAGGATCTATCACACCTTGTGACTGTATTGACATACAGTCACAAGGTGTGATGAGTCGCCCAATGGTTACACTGGGTCTAATCTGCAGAAATTTTTCTAGTGTGCGGGTATCGTTGGAAGTTAGTCAGCCGCGGTCCTAGCCCGGATTTCTCATGAGGGGATAAAAGAAAGCGGCTGAAAGTGCTATAGTTTCAGGACCTTACACCGTTCACCAAGCACCAACAGCCGCTATCCAAAATGGTACCTGAAAAACTGACCTTCTCGCCACTGTCTCGCCGTCAAATTGAAGCCGATTTCTCCGGTGGTCATATCACCTCCGATGCCGGCCTGCTTTTGCTTCGCGAAGTCGACAACCAACACCAGCTCACTCAGCGCCTGGCTACGGTGCTGGACGATGCCCGTAATCCGGTACTGGTTCGCCACAAGCTTCAAACCATGATCCGGCAACGGGTCTTTGGCGTAGCCGCCGGATACGAAGATCTGAACGATCACGAAACGTTACGCGCTGACCAGGCACTTCAGACCGCGACTGGCGAAGCGGCCATTCTAGCCCGGATTTCTCATAGTGC